>CAZCKV010000001.1:0-22666 GCA_964499385.1 uncultured Gammaproteobacteria bacterium
CTTACTGGAAAAATACAGAGAAAAATTTTTACTTACTTATCACAAAATCAAGGACAAGAGTATAAAACACCATTCGAGAGTTTATTATTGGTTTGATACAAAGACTATAAAGTCACTTGATAGAATTTATATCTGTATTAAAAAAATAAAGAATCCTCAAGTCAAAAGGTTTTTTCTTTGCACCTTTTCCCACAACCTTAAAAATTGTTCCCGTTGGTTAATGAAAAGCATCAAACCAACCATAGATAAAGATAAAATAATACCAAATCCGAAAGTATCCTTTCTGTGCCATCTGGACTCAATGATCCGGAAAAATAAAGAATTTTATGAAAAGTTATCGAGTTCAAAAAACCTGAGGGTTCGGGCAACAATGTATAGACGTGATTCTACACAAACTCTCCCACTTCAGGCAGAATCGGTTGATTTGATAATAACTTCACCGCCCTATGTTACTTCATATGAATATGCCGACTTACATCAACTTTCCCTTCAATGGTTTGGTGATGATCTTTATGAGTTTAGGAAATGGCATCGCTTTAGCAACAATTTTCAGGATTTTAGAAAACAATTTATTGGTACAAGTTTTAAATCTGTAAAAAACAGCGCCTTTGAGAGTTCAATCGCGCAGACAATTGTAAATAAATTAAAGGAAGTAGACGCTCCGCTCGCAAGAGGTGTGGCGAACTATTTCTATGACATGAGGAAAGCTTTTACTGAAATGCATCGGATATTGAAATCCAACGGGAAGGCCTGTGTTATTATAGGTAATACCAACTTAAGGGGAGTAGAAATTTTAAATGCCGAAGTTGCTGCTGAACAAATGTATAAACTTGGTTTTAAAAAAGTCGATTTTATTAAACGTGAAGTGTCAAATAAAATGATTACTCCGTGGCGGGATCAAAAAACAGGAAAATTCACTAGTCTTACCAATCCAGCCAAAAAAAGGATATATGAATTTGAATACGTGATAGTAATGGAAAAGTAAATATATGGATTTTAACCTTAAAACTCTTAAAGAAGAAACAATTGTTGGTAACCGATATGAAAAACGACTGTCCCATCTCGTAACAGCAGGTCAAGAAATTGACCGTATTAAAACTGTTGTAGAAACAGCAATTGAGAATATTAAAAAGGGACAAAAATCATTCGTGATTTATGGTGAACCGCAGAGTGGAAAAACTGAAATGATGATTGCACTTACTGCAAAATTACTCGACAAGAAACATCAGATTATTATTATTTTACTAAATGATAGTGTCCAATTGTTAGGCCAAAATTTAGAGCGATTTCAGCGCTCTGGACTATCCCCATCACCAAAAAAATTTAGCGAAATTTTGACACCAGAAGTCAACATTGGAAATCGCCAATGGATTGTTTTCTGTAAAAAAAATCAAAAAGATCTTCAGAAATTGATTCAAAAAATTGAAGTATATCCGAACAGAGTCATTATTGATGATGAAGCCGACTATGCTACTCCAAATTCGAAAATTAATCAGAAAAAAAAGAGCAAGATTAATGAGCTCACAGAAAATTTAATCGGTGATGCGGGTATCTACATTGGAGTCACTGCTACACCAGCAAGACTCGACCTGAATCGTACTCATAAAAACCAGAACGAATACTGGATAGATTTTCCACCACACTCTAACTATATTGGCCAGGATATATTCTTTCCTGTCCTTCTTAATGATCTTAAATTCAAGCTTTCATTCCTTCCCGATATAGGTGACACTCCAAAACATCTTAGGGATGCCTTATTTACTTTCCTTATTGGGGTTGCTTATTTAAATACCGAAGTAAATGATCCCGAACAGAACTATTCACTTTTGATTCATACCAGCGGCAGGAAGAATGATCATATTATTGACTATAAACAAGTCATTAAAATTTTTGAGGTATTACGCAATGATGGCAATAAAAATCACGAGGCTTATTATAAAGATATTTGGGGGAAGGTATTACTACTATATCCGGAAAAAACCACTGAAATTGTTAAATACATTATTGCGAATTGTGATCGCAATAATGTTGTCGTAATGAATAGCGACAAGGAGATTAATGTAGCTGATAACAGAACAGCTACAAATCCATCCGCTCCGTTTACAATAATTATTGGTGGTAATATTGTATCTAGAGGCGTGACTTTTAATAATCTTCTCTCAATGTTTTTTACAAGAGACGTGAAGCATAAAATGCAACAAGACACCTATATACAAAGAGCCAGGATGTTTGGATCTCGCAAGGCTTATTTAAAATATTTTGAATTAATAATTCCCAAGACCTTATATCTTGATTGGCAGAGATGTTTTATCTTTCATCGATTATCATTGGAAGCGAGAAAACAAAATAATAGAACACCTGTTTGGCTTGATGGTGAAAGAATCACTGCGGCTGCAAGTTCCAGTATCGATAAGACAAATATTCTTGTTGATCGAGGCGAGATGAGTTTTGAGTTGTTTGATTATGAGCCAATAGGTATTCAAAGAATCCTGGATAAAAATATTCCAGCTTTACGTAAGACGCAAAACCTTTCAGAATTATTAGGAAAGAATTGTTTACCCGATTACCTTTTGAACTATATAGAAAATTTCTGTCCTTCGGGAGACGACTCAATTGCAATTCATAGTCCAAAAAGTATTGCCGGTTATAAGGATAAAGCAGGAGAAATTGATAAGGTAACCATTACTCGTACTAAGGGATTCATTGGTGATAGAGAATTAGAGGAAGCAAAATATCCAAATGCAATTCATCATATAAATATTTTATTCAACGATATCGGTAAGGCTCGTGTTTTTTACAAATATAGAGGTAGTATTAGATTTTTAAAAACTTCCAAGAAAAATGATTAAAGAATTTGAATTCTATCATGGTGTTATTTTTGCTCGGATTATTCATGCCGCTCAAAGAGAAATTTCATTCAAGCTATTTCCAACCTCGGATAATGCTTCTTATGTGATAGATAATAAGGTCGGTATATACATAAAATATTCAGAAAAACGCCTTTCCCCATGGCGTTTTTCATTCCAAAAGAGACACCAGGAAGAAATACTTGAAATGAAAAATAAAATAGGGGAAGTATTTTTGCTCTTAGTTTGCCATGATGACGGCATTGTTGTTTTGAGTTTTAATGAAATTAGGCAAATACTGAATGAAATATATGAAGATACAGAATGGATTAGTGCGGCACGGGGCAAGAGACAGATGTACACAATTAAAGGCTCTGATGGCAAATTAGAATTTAAAATTGGTCATAATGATTTTCCTACAAAAGTACTTGAGTCAACTCCTCCTCTTATAAAAGACAAAATATTTAGCTGGTTTGAACAGAAAAAATAATTAAAACCCTATTAAAAAGTGGTAAAATTTATAATGAATCTAATTTAGAGATTAATATAAAAATAAAGATTGTTTAGTTATCCACATTCCCACATCGTTCCATCGCCCGAGCCAATTTGTCATAAGACGACAATTCTATTAAATTAATTTAATAAAAAATCAGAGTTGACACCATTTTTCACCAAATTTTCAGAAACTTGCCCCGTAGGGAATTTATTTTCCTTCGGGGTCGGCATCGGGTCCCGAAGGAAAATCTTCGGTTTCCAACGGGGTAAAATTTTCGCGAAAAAAAGTTCGCCCCAGTAGTAGAAATTTCATTTCACTACGGGGTAAAGATTTTGTTCAGGACAGACAGCCATCATATAATTTTAAAAATTTTTAAGAAAATCCTCGCCCAAGAAATTTAAAAATATCTATAAATTATAAACATATGTTTAAAAAAGCAATTATCTTGTTGTTTGTTCTTTTTTTTCCTTTGATAATAAAGGCGGAAAATCCAGACCTTTGGACAAAATTCCAGAAATGGCAGGAATCCTTTGATAAAGCGGACGTCGGCAAAGTCATGGAGAATAAGGATTATTTTTCTTTTAAGGAAGAAGAGCTTAATTATTTGTTCAACAGCGAAAGCCAAAAGGCCGAAAAGCCCTTTGCCGTTGATTTTAAAATAACCTTGAATGATAATTTCTTGAAATTTCAAGCCACTTTCAAAAAAGTTTTAAAAGGGAAAATTTACATTGAAGCCCGGCCTTTGGAGGATAAACTGGGTTTTCAGGTTTTAAAAGCCAAATATTACGGCATTAGAGTGCCGGCAAAATGGATAGAAAGAGCGTTAAACAGGGAGGTGGACAAGTATTTCAGTTTCTTGTACCAAGACAGTAGATTTAAAAGCGCCGAAGCGACAACAAAAGACAAAACAGCAAAGCTATTATTGGAATTTAAGTGATTTTCAGATATTACTTGAGTATAAAGAAAAACACAGCTAAGGGACAAAACCCACAGTTTCCTCGCAAGTTGAACCTGTTAGGGAGATAATTAAGAAAGTTATCCGCTTGGCAAGCGCGTATAATCATATATAGTAAATATATATGATTAATTTATCAAAACAGATGAAAAAAAGACTTTTGTCAGGTATCAAGCCCACCGGAGGCATCCACATAGGCAATTATTTCGGGGCGATGAAGAATATGGTGGATTTACAAAAGGATTATGAGAGTTTTGTCTTTATTGCCGATTATCACGCCCTTAACCAGATAAAAGACCCCAAAGAACTTGAACAGCATACCTTTGAAGTTGCGGAAGCCTGCCTTTGCGTGGGGATAGACCCAAAAAAAACAGTCCTGTTCAGGCAGTCCGACATTTACCCGGTCACAGAACTCTGTTGGATATTTAATTCCCTGACTCCCATGGCCTTGCTTAAAAGAGCGCACGCTTACAAGGACGCCAAAAATAAAAGAAAACCCATAAACATGGGATTGTTTGATTATCCGGTTTTAATGGCGGCGGACATCTTAATTTACAACAGCGATGTCGTGCCTGTCGGGGAGGACCAAAGGCAGCATTTGGAATTAACAAAAGACATTGCCCGAATTTTTAATAATTGTTATGGGGAAACGTTCAAGATGCCGCGGGAAATAATAACCAATCAGGGAGAGATTAAAGGACTGGATGGAAGAAAGATGAGCAAAAGCTATAAAAACGCCATCGGCATTTTTGATAACAAAGACGTCGTTGACAAAAAAATAATGTCCATAGTAACCGATTCGCGGGGTATTTCCGAGCCCAAGGACCCGGAAGCCTGCAATATTTTCGCCCTGCATAAATTATTCAGCGAAAAGGAATTGCCGGAAATAAAAAAGAGGTACGAGGAAGGTTCCATATCTTATAAAGAATCAAAGGAAATATTGGCCGAAAACGTCAATAAATTTCTTGATCCCTTTAGAAAAAGGAAGCAAGAAATGGATTCTAATCCGGAGATTGTCCGAAATGTCCTGAAACAAGGCAAGGAAAAAGCCTTGTCAGCCGCTTTGTCAAAATTAAAAGAAGTTAAGGCAAAAATCGGCATTGTTTAAAATTTTCCTTGACTTTTTTTTAAAAATCTGCTATCTTTATTACAGCAAACAAAACAGATCTTTATATACAAACCCCTAAAAAATGGAGGATTACTTATGAAAAAAAGAAAGAACAGAAAAAACGGAAAGAGTATGACACTTACACAAGTTTGCCAGCAACTCAAACAGGCGGTTGAATCGAAAGATTCACTTGCGGGAATCGTTGATTCTCTTAAGATTTTATCCATGTTGTCCGTCTGCAAAATGACAAATTGCATTGATGCCTTAAAGCGACAAAACAACAGGGGAGAGGACGATGAAATCCTGAAGAAGTTAAAAACGATCCAATCATGCCTTGTCCAGGCTGGTTTTAAGAAACACGGCATAAACCAAACTCGACCGGGCCAGAAAGTCACGGAGTATACCGTATTTTTGGGAGGCAATGGCTATGATCTCACCATGCAATCCGTCCATTTCTGGAGACAGATTAATGGAAATAACGCCTATGAGATTGTTTCTCGGCAAGCACAAAATTTTATAAATTCAAACATCTCTCCCGTAATAAAAACCATAGAAGACATGGGGGCGAACGCGAAATCTATTGCCGTGGCAATATAATTCCGCGACAAGAAAAAAAATCCGCCAAGTAGCTGATGCGAACGGCGGTTTTTTCTTTGGATTTTTCCGGCTTTTGACAAAATATTAAATTACGCTATACTTAAAAACAATGGAGGATTTTAATCCTTTTTAACCTTAATTTATGAGAGATTTTGAAAGAGTTGAACAAAGAATTGTTGAAGACATGACTTTGGACCAGATATTTTCCAAAGCCAAAAAAATCATCCGGAAAGAAGAAATAAAACCGGCTGATTTTAAAGACCTTTACGGAGAGAAAAACGTGAAAAAAGACGAGATATACGTTAAGGAAATGGAAGAAAGGTTTGAGAAAGAACTGGAAAATGAACAAAGAAAGCCGGACCGGCTGGCTAAAATTTTTGAAGCCATGATTTATCAGCACGGGGAATTGAGCGAGTGGTTCGGAAATTTCGCTTTTATGATAAAGTCTTCGCGTTACGATGACATTAAAAACGGAGTACACAACATCATTGAATTCCAGAAAGAGGAGCACCTGGCTTCGTATTTAGCCTTGGCCGTTGACGCGACTTTTGGCACGAACACCCAAAATAAGTTTGAAAAGATAAAAAATGAAATTGACAACGGGGAACTGGCCAAAGTAAAATATTTTTATTCAGACACCCTGGGGATCAGAGGGGAATTAAGGTATCTGCCGCGCGTGGTGATTGGCGCCGAAGCGAAAACAGTCAAAGAATTGGGGGAATTGTGGATTCACGGAAAAAACAAAGAATTAGGCAATCACCCTATTCAATTCCAGATGCTGGAAGAGATATTAATTCAGGCTAGGGCTTTTGCTAAATACTCCCAGGAACAGGAGAAAATCAACATCGCCGAGATTTATAAAAGGACAGCCGGCATAATTGAAGAAATATACAGGGAAAAAAAGAAAAACCTTAAAGACGACGGCGAAAGGGACAATGTTTTCCATTGCATCAAGTACATCGCCGAATCTTTTAGCAAGGAATAAATCTTATTATCAATCGCATTAAATTTTAAATATATGCTCAAAGAATTTAACGTAGTCACCAAAGACAGGTATCAGTTAATTGACATTACCGATCAGGTTGAAGAAATAATCAAGGAAAGCAAAATTAAACATGGTCTGGCTTTGATTTTTGTTCTTCATTCAACGGCGGGAATTTTTTTGACTGAAAATGAACCGGGCTTAAGGCAGGATTGGCTGCAGGTTTTTAAAAAAATGATTTCCGGGTATAATTTTCTCCACAATAAGATTGACAATAATGCAGATTCGCACATTTTTTCCGGGTTAATCGGACAGGAAAAATCTTTGATTGTGGAAAACGGCAAATCGATCCGCGGGACCTGGCAACAGATTTTTTTGGCTGAATTAGACGGGCCAAGGACACGAAAAGTGGCAGTTAAAGTCGTTTATGCCGAATAAAAGCGAAAAATATTGGTCGGATAAGGTGACAAAGGAAAGCAACGCCCTTGATTTGGAACAAGGCGTGTTTAAATTTAATGACCCGCGGAAAATCGCTTTTTCTCTCAAATGTTCGGCCGAAGAGAGTATCCGCCGTAAAGGCACGCCCTACCAGTCAGCCATGTCTATGCTTAATTTCTATATCAACCGGGCCGGAAAAAACTTAAAACCCCGCCGCCAGGAAATTCTTGAACAAGCCAAAGTTGAATTAAGAAAGCTGTTTAAGAAATCCCCATAGATATTGACAAAACGCTCAAATTATGATATATTAAGGACAATTAACAATATTCTTTACAACTTAAATTAAAAAAAGGAGGATTAAGAAATGAAAACGTTAGAACAAAAGGTTGCTTCTTATTTAAGATTTCACTGCTTTTTTCTTTACAGAGAACTGAAAATCAGAAAAGAAGAACTGAAAAAGGTTGTTAAATATCTCCGTTCTCACAAGAACGAACCGCACGTTATCTTTGCCAAAATTTTTTATTATCTGGCAAAAAAACTTATGACCTTCAGGAGAGATTTTCTGAAAAAGAAAATCATTATTCTGCGGGAAAAAACAGACGAATATAAGGCCGCGCGAACAGCCCTAAAACAGGGAAACAAGAGTCCGGTTATTAAACTTCTTGAAAAAATAAGAAAGAATATTCCGTCTTATATCAGTTTGCCTTTTAACGGTGAGTATGGCCCTGCCTCTGTGGGGAATCCGTCTTATGACGAAGTGAATAATTTAATAGCCGAATTATCAGCAACCACTTGAATTTTACAATCAAACAAAACCCCCTTATTAAGGGGGTTTTTGAATTAACCGGGGGTTTGGAAAAGACCTTGATTAGAAAAAAGAATTAGGTTATATTATTTATATGAACATATTTGATTATTCAACAAAAAAATCAAAGGATATTTTAATCGAATTAAAAACCAACGCTGAAAATGGCCTGGCTGAAGACGAAGTTGAAAAACGGCTCAAGGAATACGGCCCAAATCAACTAATGGCAAAAAAGCTAAGCGGATTTAAAATTTTTTTACGCCAGTTTAAATCCGCTTTTATTTATTTGCTTTTGATTGCCATAGCAATCACTTTGTTTTTGGGAGAAATGCTGGAGACCTTTATGATTTTTTTGTTTTTGGCCATTAATACCGGACTCGGCTTTTATCAGGAATACCGCTCAGAAAAGACAGTGAGATTCTTGAACCAATATGCCATGCCGAAAGTAAAAGCGCTGCGCCACGGGACAGTGATGACGGTTTTATCAAAGAATCTGGTTCCCGGAGACATCATTATTCTGGAAACGGGCGATAAGGTGCCGGCTGACGTCCGTTTTATTGAACAGAATAATTTAATCGTTGATGAAACGGTTTTGACCGGCGAATCAACCGCCATCCATAAAAATGAAAATGTGTTGGAAAAAAAAGCAGACGACTATTATCAGGCGGTTAATCTTGGTTTTTCCGGCACAGATGTTTTAAGCGGCAAAGCCAAAGGCGTTGTCCTGGCAACCGGCAAAAATACGGCGTTCGGCAGAATCGCCAAATTAGCCACTAAGACAAGACGCATCAGCGATTTTGAAAAAGGAATTTCACGCTTTGCCAGATTTATTTTAAAAATGGTCGGCCTGACGCTTTTAATCGTCCTTGTCGCCAATCTTTTAATCAAGAAAAGCAGTTTTGATTTTATTGAATTAATCGTCTTTTCTATTGCCCTGACAGTAAGCGTAATACCGGAAGCATTACCTTTGGTAATGACTTTTTCCCTATCCAAAGGGGCTAAACGCCTGGCAAAGCGCAGCGTCGTGGTCAAACGTTTGTCCGCGGTTGAAGACTTGGGCGGCATTGAAATTTTATGCACTGACAAGACCGGCACCTTAACCGAGAATAAATTGAAAGTAGCCAACATTTATTCTGATTTTCCGGAAGAAACGTTATTGGCGGCTAATCTGGCCGCTGCCTTTGAGCGAAAAAAAAAACTGGAACCCTTTGACATTGCCCTGTGGCAGGAATTGAAGAAAGAACAACAAAATGAGGTTATAAAAAACATCACGTTGAAAGAGGAGCCGTTCGACCCCAGAACCAGGAGAAACACGGTGATTGTCCGGAGAGACTCCAAAATTGAGCTGATTACCCGGGGAGCGCCGGAAGAAGTGTTGCGTTGCTGCCGCAATGTTTCCCGGCAAGAAAATCATAATATTGAGAAATGGATTAAAATGGAAGGCGAGCAGGGACACAGGGTTTTGGCCGTTGCTCGGAAAGACGTAGAAAACAGTTTAGTTAAAGACATTTGTTTAGACAAGGAGAATGAATATAACTTTTTGGGAGTCATTTCTTTTATTGATACCATTAAATCGAGTTCTTACGAAGTGGTGAAAAAAGCCGATAAATTGGGGGTGAAAATAAAAATTTTGACTGGCGACAGCGCGGAGGTGGCGGGCGCGGTGGCCTACCAGATCGGCCTGGTTGATTCTTCCCAACAGGTGATGACAGGCTCCGTGTGGCAGGCAATGGACAAGGAAAAGCAGGTCAAAACATTGGAAGAGTATGCGGTTTTCGCCCGGGTTTCTCCGGAACACAAATATGCCATTATTGAAATGTTGCGCAGTCGTTATGCGGTTGGTTTTTTGGGAGAAGGCATTAACGACGCCCCGGCTTTGAAGATTGCCAGCGTATCCATTGTGGTTGAGAGCGTGTCCGACATTGCCCGGGAAGAGGCGGACATCATTCTTTTAAAGAAAAATTTAACCGTGATTCTTGACGGCATTGAAGAGGGCAGGAAGGTTTTTGCCAATACGACAAAATACATTAAAACGACTTTAATTTCCAATTTTGGCAATTTTTTTGCCGTGGCAGCCGCTTCCTTATTGGTTGATTTTTTACCCATGCTACCGGTGCAGATACTTCTGGTAAATTTACTTTCGGATTCGCCGATGATTTCAATTTCTACGGACACGGTGGATAAAGACGAATTAGTGGCGCCGAAAAAATATGAAGTCAAGGAAATAGTTCTTTTTTCCGTTATCCTCGGCGCCCTAAGCACGGTTTTTGATTTTATTTTTTTTGGTCTTTTTTACCGCATCTCGCCCGGCGTATTACAGACAAACTGGTTTATCGGCAGCATCCTCACGGAATTGGTTTTGATTTTTTCTATCCGCACTAAATCTTTTTTCCTGAAAACGGTCCGTCCTTCCGTAACTTTAGGCGTCCTTACGGTTTTAGCCTTTATCCTCACCATTGGTCTGCCGTTTACCGTTTTTGGCCAGAAGGTTTTTCATTTTGTCAAACCAACCCTTTTTCACTTAATGCTTATTTTAACGATTGTGGGCATCTATTTTGTTTGTTCCGAAATCGTGAAGTTGATGTTTTACAAAAGGAGCGGCAATCATAATAATAAGTTGTAATCTCAATCAACATGTCTGAACAGTTAATCCAACAACTTTTTGTGTTGAAAATCAGCAGCATTCAAGTGTATTTACTTTGGTTTTTATTAGGCTCATTTACCGTGGCCACTCTCTCGGATTTGAAGCACATGTCGGCCCAGAAAGAATTTTTGCAAATATGGGTGTTGTTTGCCATGGCCATGTTCGCCACTGATCTTTATTACCATTACCATTTGGACAGGAATACGGTTTATCTCATGGTGAAATGGGGACTGATATTCGTTTTTCTGCCCGTTTATTTTCATTACATCCGCCGCATCGCCTGGGCGGACATCTCAGCCAAAATGGCGGCTTGTTCTTTGTTCTCCCCGCTTTTTATCGTTGTTTTCATAGTGTTCATCAGAATCGTTGACCAAACGACCAGACGCCTCTGGCAAAAATGGGGCAGGGGAAAGTCGTATCCTTTTATGCCCGTCATATTCTTCACCACCTTAATCCTGACCGCTATATCTATTTTTGTTTTTTAAAGTTATTGATGTATAATAAATAAAATAATATGTCTTTAAGTATCGGAATCGTTGGTTTGCCTAATGTCGGCAAATCAACGCTGTTTCAAACCATCACTAAAAAACAGGTTGACCGGGCTAATTACCCGTTCTGCACCATTGATCCGAACGTCGGAGTGGTGGCAGTTCCCGATGAAAGAGTTGATCAACTGGCTGAATTAGAAAAATCGGCAAAGAAAATATACACGACTGTTGAGTTTGTTGACATTGCCGGCCTGATCAAAGGCGCCAGCCAAGGAGAGGGTTTAGGCAACCAATTTTTAGCCAATGTCCGGGAAACGGACGCCTTGGTCTATGTTCTGCGTTTTTTTTCCAATAAAAACGTCATCAATACCCAAAAAGAAATTGACCCCTTGAAGGAAAAAGAGATTCTGGATTTGGAATTGGTTTTGAAAGATTTGGAAACGGTCCATAAAAGATGGGAAAAATTAAGCAAAGAAGTTAAGAGCGGGGACAAGAAAGCCGCAAAAGAAATGGAAATTACGGCCAAGGTGAAAAAGATTTTAGAGGACGGCAAGACCCTGTTCAGCCAGGATTGGGAACCGGAAGAAAAAACTTTTTTAAAAATCTGTCAATTCTTAACTTTTAAACCCTGCCTTTACTTGTTGAACGGCGAAGAAAAAAAGGAAAACGACCGCTTTGTCCGGAAATTCAAGAAAAACAACCAACCGTTTTTGGTAATTGACGTGTTGTCCGAATTTGAAGCGTCGGATTTCTCAATTGAAGAAAGAAAATCTTTTGGTTTGCCCGAAGAATCGGAATTAGGCGTTTTAATTAAAAAGACGTTTCAAATGCTTGATTTAATCACTTTTTTTACCACTATAGGTACTAATGAAACCCGGGCTTGGATATTGAAAAAAGGAGGGAAAGCCTCTCAAGCCGGCGGAGTTGTCCATAGCGATTTTGAAACCCATTTTATAAAAGCGGAAGTAATAAATTGGCAAAATCTTGTCAATGCCGGCGGTTTTGCCAACGCCAGGGAAAAGGGATTAATCCGGACTGAAGGAAAAGATTATGTTGTTCAGGACGGGGATGTTATTGAAATTAAGTCCAATGCTTAAATTATAATTAATAATATTTGAATATGGCTTTTAAACAATCAATTAAAACCGGCCTTAGTTTCGGTTTGATTTCGGGAATTATTACCACTTTGGGGCTGATGGTCGGTTTACACTCGGGGACCGGTTCAAAAATAGTGGTCATCGGCGGTATTTTAATTATTGCCATTGCCGATGCTTTTTCCGACGCTTTGGGAATCCACGTTTCAGAGGAATCGGACAAACAACGAAATCACAGACAAGTATGGGAATCAACCATTTCCACTTTTATTTCCAAGTTCTTTGTCGCCCTAAGTTTTGTCATCCCTGTCTTGTTGTTTAAACTGTCAACCGCCATCCTTGTCAGCGTTGGCTTGGGTTTATTATTGATAGGGTTTTTCAGTTTTTATCTTGCCAAGCAAAAAGGCAAAAAGCCGTTTTTAATTGTTTTAGAACACGTCATTATCGCTCTTTTGGTGATTATTATTACTCACTACATCGGCGATTTGGTATCGACTTTTTTTAAATAAAATTATTTTAATTTAATTGATTAAAAGCAATACAAGGACATGTTTTAGACAAGACGATTTTGGTCGGTTTATATCAAAGAGGATAGGATAAAAATAAATATTTAAAAATTATGATCAATCTGCCACAAAACACTCCTTTAGCCGACAGGATGAGACCTGATTCTTTAAAAGGATTCTTGGGTCAGGAGGAAATTGTCGGTTCTGACACCCTTTTAAGAAAAGCCATTGAGTCCGACCAGCTGCCTTCAATGATTTTTTGGGGTCCGCCGGGAAGCGGTAAAACCACCCTGGCTTTTATCATCGCCAAACAAACCAAGTCGGATTTTTATCAAATCAGCGCCGTTAATACCGGTTTAAAGCAATTAAGAGAAATCATTAAAAAGGCAGAGGAAAACAAGAAGAAGAATAAAAAAACAGTTCTTTTTATTGACGAAATCCATCGCTGGAACAAAGCCCAGCAGGATGCTCTTTTGCCTTATGTTGAAAAAGGAGTCGTTATTTTAATCGGAGCGACCACGGAAAATCCGAGTTTTGAAGTAGTGGGCGCCTTATTGTCCCGTTCACGGGTTTTTGTCTTAAAACAATTAAATCAGAATCAACTGGTCCAAATCATCAAATCCGCTTTTAAAGACAAGAAAAACGGTTTGGGTAAGATTAAAATTAAGACAAAAGAAGAAGTGATAAGGGCTTTGGCTCAAATGAGTAACGGCGATGCCCGGACCGCTTTGAATACTTTAGAATACGCCGTTTTTTCCTCCAGAGATCCTTTATTAAGGGGAGAACTGGAAATTACTTTGGAAACAATCAAGCAGGCTTTTCAAAAATCTTATCTTTTTTATGACAAAGACGGAGAAGAGCATTATAATATCATTTCCGCTCTGCATAAATCAATGAGAGGTTCCGATGCCAACGCCGCTCTTTATTGGCTGGCGCGAATGATTGAAGCTGGAGAAGACCCGCTGTACATCGCCCGGCGTTTAATTCGTTTCGCCTCGGAAGACGTCGGTTTGGCTAATTCAAAGGCCTTGGAACAGGCCGTTGCTACTTATCAGGCCTGCCATTTCATCGGCCTGCCAGAGTGCAATGTAATTTTAGCTCAGGCCGTGGTTTATATGACCAAGTGCAAAAAATCAAATGATTTGTACGTGGCTTACGAAAAAGCCGCCGAAGACGTAAAAACATACGGCAATCTGCCCGTGCCTTTACATATCCGCAACGCCCCGACCCGATTAATGAAAGACTTAAACTACGGCAAGGGGTATAAATACAGCCCTGATTATGATTACAAGGAAAAACAGGAATATCTGCCTAAAGAATTAAAAAACAGAAAATATTTAAAATAAAGAATGTAAATGAGTCAACCAACGGCGCTTAAGTTGAAAAAAGAATTAAAAAAATCATCCAGTCCGGCCAGGGCCCAAGAGAAAATTTTACTTGACAAAATAATCTTATAATAATATAATAACTTCTCTTCAGAACCTTGTAATTAAATTATAATTTTTCCTTTAAATATTAAATTATTCTAATTAAAAGTCTGAAGTATTCTTTTTTTTTAATTTAAACACTATGCACAGAAAAAAAGCGAGAAAAATAGCCAAAGTCCTAAAACAAAAAGGCGTAAAAAAACTGTCAAAAAATCAAAAGACAAAACTAAAAAACCTATTTAAGTAAGAACCTTTAGAGATTCCATGTTTCAATGTAATTTCTACATTTGGGTGTTAAATGAGAATCCATATGGAAAAAAAATCTAACCGGATGAAAATAGTCTATTATTTTGGCGATAAAAAAGCTGAGGGCCGGGCTGAAATGAAAGACCTCTTGGGAGGAAAAGGCGCCAATCTGGCGGAAATGGTTAATTTAGGCCTGCCAATACCGCCGGGTTTTACCATCACCACAGAAGTCTGCCGCTATTTTTACCAACATCATGGCAAATTTCCATTGCGCCTTGATTTGGAAATAAAAAAAGCCATTCAAAGGATAGAAAAAAGCGCCGGTAAAAAATTCGGAGACGTTGATAACCCCTTATTAGTTTCCGTGCGCAGTGGTTCAAAATTTTCCATGCCCGGGATGATGGATACGGTTCTGAATTTGGGTTTAAACGACAAAACAGTCATTGCTTTGGCAAAACAAACAAACAACCCCCGTTTTGCTTTTGACGCTTATCGCCGTTTAATTCACATGTTCGGAAACGTCGTCCTGGGGGTGGAAAAGAAACTCTTTGAAAAGATATTGGAACAAACCAAAAAAAGATTAAAAATCAAATTTGACACGGACTTAAAAGAAAACGATTTAAAAGAACTTATTGTCAAGTACAAAAATTTAATCAAACAGAAAACGAAAAAATCTTTTCCTCAAGATCCTTGGCAGCAGTTAATAATGGCCAGGGACGCCGTTTTTAAAAGTTGGAACGTCCCTCGGGCCAAAACTTACAGGCAATTGAACAAAATCCCCGACGATTTAGGCACGGCTGTAAGTATCCAGACAATGGTTTTCGGAAATTTAGGTGATGACAGCGCCACCGGGGTCGGATTTACCCGCAATCCGTCCAACGGAAAAGACGAATTTTACGGGGAATATCTGACTAATGCCCAAGGAGAAGACGTTGTCGCGGGAATCCGAACGCCTAATCCAATTCAGGATTTAAAAAAACAAATGCCTCTGATTTATAAAGAGCTTTATACTCTGACAAAAAAATTAGAAAGGCATTACAAAGATATTCAGGATTTTGAGTTTACGATTGAAAAAAACAAACTGTATATTCTTCAAACAAGAACCGGCAAAAGAACGGCTCAAGCCGCAATTAAGATTGCCGTTGATATGGTTAAACAAGGGCTAATTACTAAAAATCAAGCCATTTTAAGAATTCAACCAGAACAAATAGAGCAATTATTACATCCTATTATCAGTCCTAAAGCTAAAATTAGGGTTGTTGCGCATGGATTGCCGGCTTCACCGGGAGCTGCCGTCGGCTGGGTCGTTTTCAGCGCTGATGAAGCGGTAAAATTAAGTAAAAAGGGTCCGGTAATTTTAGTGCGGAGTGAAACCTGTCCCGATGACATTCACGGCGTAAACGTCGCCCAGGGCGTTTTGACTGCCAGAGGCGGGATAACAAGCCATGCCGCCGTCGTTGCCAGAGGAATGGGTAAATGCTGTGTGGCTGGTTGTGAATCAATTAAAGTAGATGAAAAAAACAAAAAAATTATTATTGATAAATTTATTATCAAAGCAGGGGATTGGCTAAGTTTGGAAGGAGCTAAAGGACAGGTAATTTTAGGCAAAGTTCCAACTATTGAACCCAAACTTAGCGGCGATTTCAACCAATTTATGAAATGGGTTGATCAGGTTCGTGAAGTTAAAGTGAGGGCCAATGCCGACAATCCTAAGGATGCGAGAAAGGCAAGGGAATTTGGCGCTCAAGGCATCGGGCTTTGCCGCACCGAACATATGTTTTTTGACCAGGAACGTCTACGTTTTATGCAGCAAATGATTTTAGCGGAAAACGAGGAACAAAGAAAAAAAGCTTTAAACAGACTTCTGCCTTTCCAGAAAAAAGATTTTAAAGGCTTATTTAAAGTAATGAAAGGTTTTCCAGTGACCATCAGGACTTTGGATCCTCCTTTGCATGAATTCCTGCCAAAAAATAAAAAAGAAGCGCGAGATTTAAGCAAGAAAATAAAAATCTCGGAAAAAAAGATTTGGGATAAAGCCAAAGAATTAGCCGAGGTTAATCCCATGCTTGGTCATCGGGGCTGCCGATTAGGCATTGCTTACCCTGAAATTACTGAAATGCAAGTAAAGGCGATTATTTCTGCGGCTTGCGAATTAGCTAAACAAAAAATCAAAGTTGTTCCGGAAATAATGATTCCTTTAGTCGGTTATTTAAACGAATTTGAAGATCAAAAAAAGATAGTCGTAGAGGTCGCTGAACGAACCATAAAAAAGTATAAAGTCAGGGTGGAATATACCGTAGGGACAATGATTGAAGTGCCTAGGGCGGCTTTGACCGCCGACGAAATAGCTCAACAGGCGGAATTTTTTTCTTTCGGCACTAATGACTTGACTCAGATGGGTCTTGGATTTTCCCGCGATGATGCCGGAAGATTCATTAAAATTTATTTGGAAAAAAACATTTTAAAAGACGATCCTTTTCAGATATTAGACCGGCAAGGCGTCGGGCAATTGGTCAAATTGGGAATTCAAAAAGGCAGACAAACTAGAAAAGATTTAAAAGTGGGCATTTGCGGAGAGCATGGCGGCGAGCCAGCCAGCGTTAAATTCTGCTGCCAAGCAGGAATGAATTATGTCAGTTGTTCGCCTTATCGCGTACCCATTGCCAGATTAGCCGCGGCTCAGGCAGTGCTTGAGAAAAGGAATACCGTCACAGCTGCCGATAGCGTATAAATTAAGAACATAATTATCCACAGCTTGTATTTTATATTTTAATGGTTTGTGCTATAATTAATAAACAAAGTCGTTAATTATAAATAACTTATAAAAAAATTATGAAAAAATTCAAAATTTTCGCTCTGGTTTTAGTCCTTGGTTCAATCTTGGTTTTAGGCACTGGCTGCCTTCAAAATGCTGGTGTAAATCAAGAAAACGAAGAGCTGATGCCTGAACAAATTATGCCGGAAACAACAGAACCTTCTGTAGTGGTCCCGCCAGTAGAGATACCGGCACCAGAAATTCTAGCACCAGAAATTCCAGCACCAGTTTCACCGTTACCATAATTCTTGAAAGGGTTTACCCCTCACTCAGAAATTATGCTTTTTTAATGCGAAGCATAAATTGGTTTTATTACAGACCTTTTATTTAAGAATATCTTTTTTCCGTTACCAGAACTTACAAAAAAACTGAGCATTAATAATTTCTGAGTGAGGGGTTTATTTTTTAGGTTGATTTGCTATAATATAGCAAGTCAACTTTTGTTTATCCCGTTAGAAAGTAGTTGTTTATAACTCAATTATATAAATTAGTCGTTTAGAAGTTCTATAAGCGCTTTCTAATGAGGGTTTAATTTATTTTTTATTAATTATGTTTAAATTAAAAATCAGTTTGACAACCAAATTTATTATCTTGTTTTTGACAATTTCCTTAATTCCTTTGGCAATTGCCATTTACGTGAGTTATGACAGCTCAAAAATGGTTCTGGAAGAAGAGACCGCCCGTTATTTTTACGGAATTATTGACAATAAAGTCAACCAGATAGAATCTTATTTTTCAGACCGAAAAGAAGAAACGGCTACTCTGGTTAAAATACCCACGGTTGTTGAATCTCTTGAAAGATTCAACGGCATTTTTCAAAAAATGGGAGCTAAGTCTTCCGAGTACAAAACGCTGGATAAAGAGATAAGACCGTTTCTGACTTATTTTCAAAAAGCTTCCAATTATGTTGACTTAATGCTTGTTTCTCCCAATGGCGATCTGCTTTTTTCTGTAAACAACAGAGAAAAAAAGGCGGGAACGAATATTTTAGCAGAAGACGTCAATTTGAAAGCGCTTTTTAACAAGTCAAAAATTTTATTGGAGACGGAAATGTCTCTTTTTGAATATTATCCGGAAAATCAGAAACTTTACGCCTATGTCGTCACCCCTGTTTTGAAAGAAGAAATTTTGATCGGTTTTGGAATTTTTAGAATAGATCATGAAGGAATATTTGACATAATCCAAGATTATACGGGTTTAGGGGAAAGCGGAGAAACGATTTTGGCTCTTAAAAACGGGAATAACAAAGCGATTTTCATCACCCCGATAAGACACGATCCCGAAGCAGCCTTTAAAAGAGAAATAATTTTAAATTCTGACAAACAGACAGGCGTTCAAAAGGCGCTTCAGGGGCAAAGAGGCTGGGGGATAGCCACTGATTACCGGGGAAAGGAAGTTTTGACGGTTTGGAGATATTTGCCCGTTTTCCAATGGGGAATGGTGGTAAAAATGGACCTGGTTGAAGTTTTAGAAATGGCTGAAGGATTTAAAACAACGCTTTTGGTCATCAGCTCTATACTTTTGATAATGATAGTTTTAATCGCACTTTTGATGGTTCATTCCATTTCCGGCCCGGTTAAGAAACTTACCCGTGTCGCCGCGGATATTTCCAAAGGAAATCTTTCGGCCCGGGCGGAAATAAATTCGGGAGACGAAATTGAGAAACTGGCGCAGTCGTTCAATCAAATGACCGACAGCCTTTTAAAGACACAGGAAAATTTGAAAGAAAAAAGTAGGGATTTGGCGAATAATTTAGAAAATCTAAGTCGGGAGAAACAGAAAGTGGTCCAGACGAAAGAAAGATTAGATACGGTTCTCTACAGTATCGGCGACGCTGTTTTCGTCGTTGACCTGGATCAAAAAATAACTATCTTTAACCGGGAAGGGAAATTATTTCCGGTTTTTCCGCAAACGAGGTAATTAACAAAAAATACAGCCGGAATCTAAAATTTACAACAAGGGAAGAAGAAAAGGAAAAAATGAATAACCGGTTTATTCAAGAAGCCGTGGAAGAAGGAGAAATTAAAAAGATTTCTTCTAAAGCTTTTCTGATCAGCAAAAGCGGCAAAAAAATCCCGATTTCCGGAAGCGCGGCTCCGCTCAAAGATGATTTCGGCAAGTTTATCGGCTGCGTAGTGGTTTTCCGCGACGTGACCAGAGAAAGGGAAATTGACCGGGCCAAGACCGAATTCGTTTCCTTGGCTTCGCATCAATTAAGAACGCCTCTGTCGGCGGTCAATTGGTATACTGAGATGCTTTTGAACGAAGACATAGGGAAAATAAATAAGAAACAAAAAGAATATTTAAATTTCCTTAGCCGGGCGAACAATCGGATAGTGGAACTGGTCAATTCTTTATTAAATGTTTCGCGGATTGAGCTGGGCACTTTTGCCATTGAGCCGGAACCGGCTAATTTTACAGAAGTTGCCGACAGCGTAATCAGGGAGCAAAATCAGCAGATTGAAGGAAAAGAAATAAGATTGACTAAAGATTACGGTTTGAATTTGCCGATCGTCAATGCTGATTTGAAATTTCTAAGGGTTATTTTCCAAAATCTTCTTTCCAACGCCGTCAAATATACGCCGGAAAAAGGAAGTGTCACTCTGAGTATTAAAGAGGAAAAAAATGACATTTTGATTAAAATACAGGATACAGGTTGCGGGATTCCCGAAAATCAGCAATCTAAAATATTTACCAAGCTGTTCAGGGCTGACAACGCCAGAGAAAAGGATACGGACGGCAACGGCCTCGGCCTTTATATCGTTAAATCAATAATTGAGCAAGCGGGCGGAAAAATTTGGTTTGAATCAAAAGAAAACAAGGGAACGACGTTTTATGTCACCATCCCTTTGAGCGGCATGAAGAAAAAAAAAGGAGCCAAAGTTTTGGCTGGCTAAAAATCAATAATAATAAATTAAATAATTTATTAAAATTATGACTACACCACAAGAAAAAAAAATTCTCATTATTGAAGACGAGGCGCCCTTGCGCCAGGCTTTGTCTGATAAATTCAGCCGTGAAGGGTTTCAAGTAGTGCAGGCCAAAAACGGTGAAGAAGGTCTGGTCGTGGCTCTTGCAGAACACCCTGACATAATTCTTTTAGACATTATTATGCCTAAGGTCAGTGGCTTAGCCATGTTGAAAAGTCTGCGTAACGACGAGTGGGGCAAAGATATTCCCGTCATTATTTTAACCAATCTTAATGACGCGGAAAACGTATCCAAAGCCATGGAAAGCGGCGCTTATGAATTTCTGGTAAAGAGCGATTGTAAATTGAGCGAATTAATAACTCGCGTTAAAAGCAAGCTAGGAATTTCTTGATACAGATTTAATTTGTTTAATAATTATATCTATATGAAATATAGACGTTTTAGTTTCATTGAAATTCTCATCGGCGTAGGGATTATCGCCGTTTTGGCGGCGATTGTTATCGTGATTATTAATCCTACCCGTCAGTTCAGCCATGCCAGAGATTCTCAGCGTTGGAGCGATGTCAACACAATTCTTAACGCCATTCATCAAAGAATGGTTGACAACAAAGGCAGTTTTGCTGAAGGAAGTACTTGTGACGCATTACCTTCCATTGCCAAGTTCATTAGCAGCGTTATTGGCGATAATAATATTAACATCTGTGATTGTCTAGTGACCGATTATTTGACGGCCATGCCTTACGATCCTTCGGCCAAGGGCGCCGCTTATACGGATTGTGATAATTATACGACTGGCTATACTATTATCAAAATTGACACCGGTCGGATTACCGTATCCGCCCCTTCAGCCGAATTGGACGCGATAAGTGTTACTCGTTAAAAAAAATGATTAAACTTTCAATTATCATTCCCGTTTATAACGAACAAAAAACAATTGAACAGCTTTTAAACAAAGTCAGGTCGGTGGAAGTCTCTGATACGGAAAAAGAGATTATTGTCGTTGACGACGGCAGTACTGACCAGACCCTTGAAATTCTAAAGAGACAAAAAAACATCAAAGTAATTTGTCATCAGAAGAATCAAGGCAAGGGAGCGGCGTTTAAAACCGGTTTGAAAAATTGTTTGGGAGATATAGTCATTATTCAGGACGCTGATTTGGAATACGACCCTCAAGACATTAAATTATGCGTGGAGCCGATTTTAAGAAAAGAGACTAAGGTGGTTTATGGCAGCCGGGAATTAAATAAAAAAAATAAAAGCCATAGTGACTGGTTATTTTTTTTGGGCGGAAAAACCGTGACCTGGTTTACCAACTTACTTTATAAGTCCCGCTTAACCGACGAACCCACTTGTTATAAATGCTTTGATGCCCGTTTAATCAAATCAATTGACATAAAAGGCAATGGTTTTGAATGGGAACCGGAAATTACGGCCAAAATCCTTAAAAAGGGGATTAAAATAAAAGAAGTGCCGATTAGCTATTTCTCCAGAAAAGAGGGGAAGAAGATAAAATACAGGGACGGTTTAAAAGCAATTTGGACTTTAATAAAGTATCGTTTTTAAAAAACTTATCCCCAGGTAAAAATTGATTTTTCTAAAAAAGAGCATATAATAATTACATTCATATTTTCCATCCCTTAAAAGATGTTTTTAATCGAGGGTCGCCAAACGCAACAAAGAACAAAAAAACATCTTAAGAGTGATGTTATTTGTTGGTCTTTTCAGGTCAGAGTCAGGTTTTTAGGGTAATTAAAGGTTATGAAGGGATGTTCTTTTATGTCGTTTGGCAGGTGTATCACAACGGGGGACCATTAAAAAATGATCAGGTCCCCCTTCTTTTTTTTCAATTATCAATAATATTTAATCTCTTGCGCTTTTTGATAATATTCCTGAGATTTTTTTATTTCTCCCTTTTTTTCATAAATCTGACCCAAGACATAATAAGAAAAGAAAAAATCAGGGTTAATCTCCAGACTTTTTTCCAAATGTTCAATAGCTTCCGCTTCTTTGTTTGTTTGTAAATATAACCTGGCCAAATTATAATGAACCTGGGCGTACTGATCGCTGGTTTCTATGCTTTTTAAATAATGTTCTTCGGCTTTTTTAAGATCGCCTTCAGTAGCGTAGGCCATACCCAGGTTGTTATGCACTCGGGCCGATCCTTTCTCGTACTTAAGAATATTATTGTAGAAAACAATAGGATTTTTCCAAGCAGTATTTCTTTTTAAGGTCAAACCCATCAAAGTAAAAACCATCATTACCAAAACAACGGCAATGATTTTTTTAACC
>CAZCKV010000002.1:0-7431 GCA_964499385.1 uncultured Gammaproteobacteria bacterium
TCAGGGATTAGTTCATACTACCCCCAGGGGGAAAATGCTTGTCCGGATACTGATATCAGCGTTGTCTTTAACGCCCAGATGTATGACAATCTGGTGAGGTTTGAGATTAGTGGAAAAGACAGTTTTACTTTTGAAATGCGGCCGAGAGAATTAGAACCGCCTTATGAAAAGGCGGTCAGTGGCGGCGTTTTTAAAGTAAGCGATCCCGGCAGTCCGATTGATAATCATTTCAGGGTTTTTACTTTTAATCCTTATAATAATTTACAGAGTAATGCCGATTACAAGGTTACCGTTTTCACCGATTTAGTGATTGACCAGCAGGGGACTTTGCTTTCCGGCACCTGGAACTTTAGCACTGCCACGCTTGAAACTTGCCTTTGTTCGCCCTGGATTGCCCGTTTGGATCCGGAACAGGGACTGAGAGGGGACTGTATAACTGTTTATGGACGGTGTTTTAAGGGAACGGGTTTTCAAACGGCTGAACCTACAAAATTGGAATTCATTTTAAGCGAAACGCCAACCGAAGCGGTGATTGGCGGTTTCGGCGATAATTATATTACAACAGTTGTGCCGGGCGTTTATTTAAAAGGCAACAGACCGAAAGTTCAGGCGACGATTACATATCAGAGCGGTGAATTAACCAGCAATTTAGCGGAATTTTACGTTAAAAGCGATGAACAGGCAAATGGACCCTGTCTTTTGTCTATTAATCCAGCTTCAGGTTATTCAGACGAAACAAATGTTTATTTGAGTGGACTTAGGTTCGGGGAGAAAACAGGTTTCAGCCAAGTTATATTTTATAATAATGTTCCGACTGTTTATCGAACTTGGTCTGACGCCGGCGGAATAGACGACGCTTTAGTGCCTTTGGGAGCCGAAGACGGCAGCGTTGTGGTAATAAACGCTCAAGGTCCAAGTAATGGTCTGCCTTTTGACGTTCTTCAACATGCCAGCGGTCCCGGCCAGGTTTGCCGGGAAAGCGTTAATTGTCCCAATAATCCGTCTTATGTTTGTTCAGAACCGGTTTATCATTGCTTGTATAAAACGTCTGACACCTGCCGCTGTTGTTGTAATTCGAGCTTTAATTCTTGTTTGAGTCCGCTTAAATGCATGGCTAATCAGGGCAATTGCACCGGCGACGCCCGCGGTCTTTGCTGCGGCTGCCAAAATGACGCGCAGTGCGGAGGAAGTTTAGGCTGCGGAGTTTTAGATTCAAATAAATGCTGTTATCCCCGGCCACAGGCTATTATTCGAATTCCGACAGGAAATAATATTTGTCTTAATACCGCTGTTGAGGTTAAATTTGATCAAGTGATGGATAGAAGTTCTTTAAATAAAGATAATATTAAATTAATAAATCTATCTAATAATGAAAATATAGATTTTAACCTGATAATAAATGAAGATAATGATAATTTTATTATGTATCCGACAGATTGTCTTTTACAGCCCAATACTAATTATAAAGTTGAGGTAATAGGAGGCGTGGATGGTAAAGGGATTCGTTCTGAAATGGGCGTTTCTATTAAGGATAATAATTATTGGTCGTGGCAGTTTATAACCGGGACCGAAGACAATCTTTGTCAAGTTGATTATATTAGTGTCAGTCCAAATACAGCTATAGTAAAATCTTTTAATGAAACAGTGAATTATACAGCTAAGGGTTATGATGCTGAAAATAATATTCCAGTGTGTGTAACTGAATTTTTTTGGGACTCGGGCGATGTTAATATTGCCATGGTCAATCCCAGCCAAGGTTTACAAACCGTTGCTTCTCCGGTTGGCGGACAAGGAGAACAGACAGTCAATATTACCGCTATGGTTTTAGGGACATTGGGTACAGGCCAGTTTACCAGCATACTTTCTCCGCCGGTGATTAGCGGTCTTAGTCCAAATAGCGGAACCAATAATCCGGCAATTCCGACGTATGTCACCATTGCCGGCAGCGGTTTCGGCGAGATGCAAAAGAATAGTGTCGTTAAATTCGGCGATACAGCGGCAAAGATAGGTTGCAATAATTGGTCTGACACGGAAATTGTCGCCATTGCTCCCGAAGGATTAACAATAGGGAGCGACTATTTGGTGACCGTCACCAATCCGGAACAGGGTATGAGTAATGAAAAGACATTCGGAGTCAGAAATGAATTTCATCCGGCGATTTGTCAAATAAAGCCAAACAAAGGAGAAACAGGAACGCAGATAGACATTCAGGGCATAAATTTTGCTGATGAGATGGCCAAAGTAGGCAAGATTGATTTCGGCAATGTTTTACAGGGCGGAGCGGAATTGAAAAAAGATAGCGATAAGATTTTGTCCTGGTCTAATAAGGACATAAAAATAAAAGCCCCGGAAGTTCCGGAGCAAAAGCCCCAAATAACGGTTTATGTTCCTTCGCCGATTGAAACAGGCAATCCGTTAAAGCCAAGCAATCCGGTTTCCTTTTACAAACAACCGATTATTAATAGTATTACCCCTGATAACGGTCCGAAACAAACTTGGGTGACGGTCAAGGGTCAGAATTTTGGTTCAATACCAGGAAAAGTTTATTTTCAATATAATAAAACTGATTATTTAGCTGAGGAATTACCGGATTATTGTCCGGATATATGGACGGATCAAATGATCATAGTTGCGGCGCCGGAATCCTTGCCAACGGTGCCAAGTGACAAAGATTTTTATCAAACCAGGGTTTATGTTAAAACAGCCTATGACATAGAAAGCAATTCAATTGATTGGCAGGTTAACAAAAATCCGTTGCCTCCGGCTCTTTGTCAAATTAGTCCAAATAAAGACTTACAATCTAATGATTTGGTTGAAGTTAAAGGAGATAGGTTTAATCTTACTTTAACTGAATTAGCAAGAAGATTAATTTTTAGTCAAGACAAATCAGCAGCATCTTTAGAATGGACATCTGATACGGAAATTAATAAGGCGGTTTTGCCATTGGGAATAGTTAGTGGAGATGTGTTTATTGAAAAAGACCTTCAAACCAATTGTCGTGAAATTTGCCATGGTCTCTTTTTTGCAGGGATTTGTGTTGGTACTTTAGGTCCGGATGTAAAATGTGATGAAATTCAAATAAGAAGCAATCCTTTATATATTGCCGTTAAAGCGCTTAAAGTTTTAGATTTGCCCCGGGTCATTGAAGACAGCGCTTGTGAACAAAGCTTTCAAAGCCCTTCGCCCCGGCATTTGTCTTCACAAGGTTGCAGTAATACTTTGATATTGGCCCGTTTTAATATGAAAATGAATCCTGACACTTTAGTCAATTCCGGCAATGTCTTTGTCCACCCCAACGTCATTATTCAAAAATGCAATTCAGGAAGCGAAGAATTTCATGATCAATCCTGTAATGTCAGCGTTAACGGCAGCATTTCTTTGGCTGAATTTGGAAACCAGGGATTTGTTTTTACTCCAAGCAGTTTGTTGGATAAAAATTATTGGTATAAAGTTACGCTTAAAAGCGGGGCCGCGGGAATAAAAGACGGAGTTAACGGTAATCAATTGGACGGAAATAAAAACGGCTTTGAAGAAGGTTCCCCGGACGATGATTATTTCTGGTATTTTAAAATAAAAGGTCAGGGTGAAATTTGTCTGGCTGACAGGGTTGAAATTTCCGAACAGGTCCCTGACGGCGGAATAAAGGGAGTGATTATAAAACCGGGAATCAGGAATTATGCCGCTTTGCCTATCGGACCGGATTGCCAAATTCTAAATCCAATCAGTTTTATTTGGGCCTGGAATTCGACAAACCAAGCCGTAGCAACAGCGGCCGGCGGCATCCCGTCTTACACAGCCGTTGCCACGGCAGTAGATTTGGGAGAAACGAAAATTCAGGCGACTGTCACTCCGTTAATCGGCGGGCCGACAACCGGGTCTTCAGATTTGATTGTCGCCACTTATCCAAGCGTGGTTGACAATTTTCCAAGTGACGGTCAGACCGACGTTTGCCGGAATACCGTGATCAGCGCGACTTTTAACCAAGAAATGGATCCGGGCAGTTTTCAGAATAATATCAGCATTTCTCCGGCGACTCCGTCATTTGGAATTTCGTTTTCTCCGGACAAAAAAACGGTAAATTTAGAGACGGGATTACTTGATTCAGACTCAACTTATACGGTAATGATTAAAGGTCCGGCCGGAGTTAAGAGCAAATATGGCGTTAAAATGTCTGCCGATTATTCCTGGACATTTACTCCAGGTGAACTTTGCCAATTATCCGCAGTTGAAATAATTCCCCAGACCATGAGTTTTACCTCCACCGGCAGTAAGAAAAGCCTTACTGCTTACGCCAAGGACGATAAGGGATATGAAATTCAAGGCATCCCCGGCGTTTATACTTGGACATGGTCGTGGGAATCGTCGGACACGGCAGTAGTTTCTGTAAAAGAATCTGTTTCAAAAAATGAGACAGCTACGGCCCAGACTCGGAACGGCCGGGCCCAAATTGTCGCCACAGCCAGCATTATTGATTCTAATCCGGTCGTTTCTGTCTCCGGTCAAGCTCAGGCGGACGTTTTCCTTTGTGAAGTCCCTTGGATTTTTAAAGATTCATTCGGTCCGGGTTCTTCTCCGAACACCCAATTTAAATTAAGTTATTGCCGCGGGGATTATCCCCAAGGGGTTTACGTGGCTGAAAATATCGGCTGGAGCAGTTCCAACCAAAGACATTCAAGAGTAGGAATCGCCAAAGATGAATCTTATACTGGCAGTGACAGTCTTTTAATTCATCAGGATCCTAATGAGCCGTACCCGGGAATTTGCTCTTTAGCCGCCTGTAACGGCACAGGCACGGGTTCATGGCCCAATTCTTACGTTTATGCTCCTTATTGTTCTTGGCAAACAGGTTCTCCGAATAAATGTAATCTTCCGGATGATCCGAATTGCGGAACTTGCGAATTTAACGAGGGAGCCGGGTTGGGCTGGCCCTGGAGTAATCGCGTAATGTGGGCGAGGATCGGTTATAATACTACGGGCTTTAATCTTAAACCGGGTCAAGAATACACATTTACCTTTTTTTACAAAGGTCGTTTAGCCAGTTCATCATCTATCTTAATGTGTTATGGTCTTGGCTGGTGCGGACAGACGTTTCCTTTGTCGTATTGCATAAGCGCGGGCAATTGTACTGAAGAATGTCAATATATAAACGAGAGCGAGGAGGTTCGCATAAGTCATAGCGACGATTCGTGTTGTAGATGCAGATTTCAACAGTGGCCTTATCAAACAGAAGGTTATCCCGCTATTGGTTTAGGCTCAATTCCGGCGGGCAATTATCCGGAATGGACAAGGTATGCTAAAACTTTTCAGTACACGAAAGCAATGGCTAATACTTTAAACCGCAACGGGAATTTAATAAACGAAGTGGGAATGAGCATCGGTTATAACGACACGGGAGCTTTAGGAACGGATGTTTACATTGATGACGTTCAATTCCAAAAAGGGAGTTTGCAGGAAGTGGAAATAAACATTTTACCGGAATTGACCGCCGCTTCAATACAAGGCAATGGAGATTTGATTAAGGAATTTCTTTTTTCAGTCGGCGATTTAGGAGACGTCATTGGTTTAAAAGTGTTTAATAATCCGAAACGATTGACCCCTCTGAATTGGTATAAAGAAAACGTGCCCAATCCCGGCAGTCCAAAATCTTTTTTAATTGACAATTATTTTGCCCTTCAGGAAGGCCGGACCGTTTACGTCGGAGCGACAAACGTTGATGGAAGCGACGTTTACACTTACATATATCTTATTTCTTATAATGACGGGGCCAAGCCGGAAACAATCAAGATATTCAATCAGTTATTGGATAATTGGGAATTTAATATTAATTTTAATAATTATTTTGAAAATAAAGCTAAAATACAAAATGATTTGTTAAGAATTTACGATTTTCAGGAAATAAAAAGTAAATTATATGATTATTACCAGGTCCAGAAACGATATCCAGACCTGGGCACCGGCACTTACGTTACGGGTCAAACTAACAGCAAATGGCCTTCTTGGCAAAATACTTTAGGCAAAAGTTTGGGACAGTCCCTGCCAATTGACCCGGTTAATAATTTTAACACCGAATCTGTTCCTTGCGCCGGATGTCCTAATAATCCAACTCAGCCAAATTATCAATGCCAGGGCTCTTGTTATAATTCGTTGACTGGAGTTTTTGACCATCCTAACGGGTCCCATGTTTATCAATATTACGCGCCCCAAAATACAGATTGTTTGGGCCGCTATTACAGAATAAAGCTTAATCTGGAATACGGGAGCGGAGGCGTTACTTGGAAAGGATGGGAGGACATAATTACTCTTCGGCCGGATTCAAGCAATACTTTTAATTATGTTTATAGTTCTCCTGGAACGCCGGTCTGCGGCGACAGAGAAATTCAATGCGGAGAGGAATGCGATTGCGGTGGCAGTTATCAAAGTTGCTGTTCTCCTTCCCAGCCGGGATATTGTCCGGGAACAAAGTTTCCGGGTGTAGGGTTTATTCCTAATAAGACCTGCGAGAGCATGGGTTATGAATCAGATCCGACAGGTTTTTTCGAATGTAATGACTGTATTTGGGACGGAAGTTCCTGTAAAAAAAAAATTGACGGCAAACCAACCGATGAACCGAATGGTCCGAGCGCAAATTGTCATTCGGGCTGGGCTTATGACGGTGTTTGTTGCAATGTCAGATGCGACGGACTTTGTAAATATTGTGGTGATGGCTATGGCGGAATAGCAGGAACTTGTCACACCATTAATAAAGGCAATGATCCAAGGGGCGTTTGTAATGATACAAGCGGTTGTTTAACCGGCAATTGTGACGGCGCCGGCGCTTGCGCTGATTATCATACTTCCGGCGACAGAAATTGTCCGGAGTGTCAGACTTGTGACGGAGCCTTTTCAGGGACTTGCCTTAATAAGACAGATAATACCCGGGATACGGTCGGTCTTGGTTTATGTCAGGCCGTTTGTAAAAAATGTTCCGGTGGAGATTGCGTAAATCAGACCGCGGCTGAAGATTTATTTGACCATTGCTCTACTGACACACAACAACAAATTGGTGGAAATACATATTATTGTCAATCAAGAAGTAAAGACGGTAATTGTAATGGCTCATCAGGTGTTTGCAAGGATTATGGTTCTTGGAGTAATATAAATCAAGATCAAATTTGTTCAGGCGAAGACCATTGCGGTGGTGATACTTATTATGCGGCATATACTTGCAATGCGGGTGCTTGTAATTTTAACTATAATGACATAGGTTGTTGCCAAGGTTCTAAGTGCGCTTCTGACAAGTATTGTAACGCATCTAACCATACTTGTACTTTTACTCCAGCTTGCCAGAATAAAGTTAGCGCGGGATTTGGAACAACCAACGTAACTGCCGGCACTGATCCCGGGAGTCAGTGTACCGCTGCCTATAACGCCTGCTCCGGCACCAATAAGATA
>CAZCKV010000002.1:7531-19357 GCA_964499385.1 uncultured Gammaproteobacteria bacterium
GGTCCGGATGGGTATTGCAACGGTTCAGGTGCCTGCAATACCGGTGGATTATCGTCTGGCTGTGCTACGGCTGGCACCTGTGAGACTGGAGGAGGGTGCTCCGCCGGAAGCTGTGTAGCGGTAGGTAACGTAACTGCCGGCACTGATCCCGGAAATCAGTGTACCGCTGCCTATAACGCCTGCTCCGGCACCAATAAGATAGGTCCGGATGGGTATTGCAACGGTTCAGGTGCCTGCAATACCGGTGGATTATCGTTTGACTGTGCTACGACTGGCACCTGTGAGACTGGAGGAGGGTGCTCCGACGGAATCTGTGTAGCGGTAGGTTATGTACCTTATTATGGCGAATCTGTCGGTTGTACGGATATATGTAAAGGTTGTGACGGTAGCGGTAATTGTGTATTTATTCCAGATGGGACCCCAGACACTGACGGCGGAGCCCTATGTAATCAGCTACATCATGTGTGTAACGGCGGAGGCGTTTGCTGGACGCCGACAGAGTATAAGTGTTTTGATGTGCCGGGCCAAAAATATTGCGGCCTTTATTGCACCTCCATTGGTGCGGCTACGTGCGGGGGCGGTGGCCGATATCCCAGCCAATGTACTAAAAACGACTGCATTAACCATACTTGGGATTGGTGTAGCTGTTATATGTACATTTATTAAAAAAAACTGTAATTAAATTTGGTCAACTCTATTTTTCTGGATTTCTCTTGCCCAAGGGCCGCCTTTCGGGGCGAAAAGATTTTCAATCTTTCCAGTGATTATCAGATTCATCCCAACTAAATCGGAAAATGGAAAAAATTTAACCAATTTATTAAACTTATTATGCCGGAAAAAAACAAAACAGAAGACATTTTCGCCGGAATTGAAACCGCGCCAAAAGCGTCGGTGACTCAAATTGAAGGACAATCAATTCATACACCAAAATCAGAACCTAAATCAAAAAAGAGTTTTAACGCCGGTAAAATCGTCCGTTTCCTGATAATCGTTGTCATTCTTATTCTGATTGTTTCCGGCGGTTGGTTTTTGTTTTCTAAGATAAGCGGGATATCCGAAGAAACAGAAACAAGAGCGCCGAATGTTGAACAGGGCGCTTCGGTTACAACTTCACCGGCGATAACAGAACCGGTTCCGGAAGTTTCAGACGCTGACAGCGACGGTCTGACTGATATTGAAGAAGAGAAAGCGGGGACCAATGAAAAGAGTTCAGATTCAGACAAAGACGGTCTTTCAGACAAAGAAGAAATAAGGATATATTTGACTGATCCTTTAGATCCGGACACAGACGGAGACGGGATTTCGGACGGAGAAGAAATAAAACTTGATAGTGATCCTAAAGACCCGAATCCCGAAGCTAAATTATTAGATTTACAAAAAGAAATTGAGAAATTAAAATAAAGAGTTTTCCTAAAATTTTCAAGGTTGAGCTCGGCTGAAAAGTTTAGAAAGGGCGGGGTACGCAAATTTGTAATAAAATTTTTTGTGTCATAAATAACTTAAAAATTTTAACAAATTGACTATGTTTGAAGAAGAAAAAAACAATTCCAACGGGATACCTTCGGGGCAATCGTCAAATTTATCGCCAGGTCCCGATCAACCGTCGGAAACGGGGCAGGAGGCAACGCCTCAAACTCAGTCACCGGCTCCGCAAGATGCGACACCAGCGTCTCAATATAATATACCTCAGTCACCGGCGGAGCCAGAATTATCACCTTTGTCGGAACCGTCAGTCCTTAAGGAAGATCTGTCTGAAGCGCCAAGTGGTCCGTCTTTTTCAGAACCTCAATCAATTTCTCCGGAATCGTCGGATTTAACGTTGTCGGAATTGGCATCCGCTTCTAAGCCAGCGCCGGAAATCGGAAATAAAACAAATGTCCAGGCGCAGTTTGAAACGCCGGAATTGGCCAAAAAAGAGATAATCAAAGAAGCAAATGAAGCAGACGGTTCTCCGGAAGAAGAATTATACGTAATGTCGGAAAAATTTAGAAAAGCAAAAGCGAAAATACCGGCAGAACCGGGAAAAGGCGGCAAAAAAATAAACCTTTTGATTATAGGACTGGTTATTTTAGTGGTTATTATCGGCGTAGCCGTTTTTTATCTTTGGAATAGGGGATATTTTCAAAAAACGCAACCGACGGTTCAACCCGTTTCAGAAGTGAAACAACAGCCGGAAGAAACAACGAAAGTTGAAGAATCTGAAGAAGAACCTCCGCTTTCTTTAGAAAAGACGTTAAAAAAAGAATTAAGAAATGATTCTGACGTAATTGTTTCTTGGGCTGAATTGTATTTACCCGAAGGAGCAATTGATTTGGACACAGAGATAGAATTAGATGGCAATTTATTGACCGAACAAGAGTCAAAATACGAAAATAATTATAAGGTAATAGGCGGCATTTATAATTTTTCCGCTAAAAAGGTTTTAAATGAAGAAATTGAAGTAAATGAAGAATCTAAAGAAGAAGCAGAATTGATTTTAAAGCAACCTTGTAGTTTGAAGATTTTTTACGATCAAAATCTGATTGAAGAAGATTGGGAACAGAATTTGACTATTGGTTATTTTAAAGATGACATTTGGACGCCTTTTCCATCTTCCCTTGATGAAGAAAAAAACGAGCTGACAATCGCAAGCTTAGAATACCTGCCAGCTGATACTTGGGCGATTATTATTGAAAAGACAAAAATTGCGCCCAAGGTTGAAACCTTTCAAATTGCTCCCAACACTCCTTCAAGCGCGGATACGGACAAAGACGGGTTGACGGATGTTGAAGAGGACGTTTATAAAACAGAAATAAACAATCCGGATTCAGATGCCGACGGCAGTCCCGACGGACAAGAGGTTATTACTTTAACCGATCCGCTCCAGGCAAACGAATCTAAATTGGCAGTTTCCAGTTTAATTAACGTCTATACCAACCCCAGTTATTCTTATGGCTTCTTTTACCCCGGTTCATGGCTGGCAAGAGCTATTCCGGAAACGGGCAATCAGGAAGTATTAGTTATCACCAATACGGGAGAATTTTTCAGCGCCACCGTAGAAAATAATCCGGAGAAATTGTCTCCGAAAGATTGGTATTTGCGGCAGTCTCCCCGCACTGATGAATCTTTATTATATTCCACTTTGGTAAACAATCAGGCGGCAGTTTGGAACCCGAACCATTTAACAATTTACATTGCCAAAGACGAGAAGATTTACATTCTCTCCTACAATGTTGGCACGGAGGAAGAGGCTAATTTTAAAACGACATTTGAAATGTTGATTAACAGTTTTCAGTTTGTTACTCAATCCCAGGGCAGGCCCGACGGAACTTTAATTAAATATCTTGACCAGCCGGGCATTTATTTAATTGAGGCTGGCAAGAAAAGGGCTTTCGCTTCAGGGGAAATATTTGAAAAATTGGGCTTTAAATGGGAAGACGTCATAGAAATTCCTTACACCGAGACCTATGTTGACGGCGAATTGATCACCGGTCGTTTAAACGGGACATTAATCAAATATTCTGACCAGCCGAGCACCTATCTAATCCAAGCCGGCAAGAAAAGGGCTTTCGCTTCAGGGGAAATATTTGAAAAATTGGGCTTTAAATGGGAAGACGTCATAGAAATTCCTGCAGAAGAGATTTATCCTGACGGGCCAATTATTGACAGCAACGTCACCACTTCTCAAATTCAAGAATAACGACCCAGCCCTTTCTATCTCTTAAAAGCTTATTTAAACTTGAATAAATCTAAGGACTACATTTTAAAAAGATTATTCTAATAGAAGTTCAGCCAATTTTCTCATAATACCATCTTTTATGAGCGATTTTGCCTTATGGCTTTTATTTTTGATTAAAAAATATGCCTATGAAAACTTCTAACGGGGTGAAAAGATTTGTCTTTATTATCGTCTTTTTATTTCTCCTTATTTTTCTCCTGAGAGGAGAAAATGTTTTTTATATGATCCTAAAACCGACCCAAAGGTTGTTTTATAAATCAGGAGAAAAAACCTTGGCCGAAGAGGATTTTTGCCGTCAGTTGAAGATAGAAAACGTTAAATTACAGATTATTCAAACGGAAAACGAAATCCTGAAAGAACATCTTAATTTTTTAAGCGAGTCAAAAGACAATTTTGTTTTAGCCAATGTTATAGGCCGCAAGACAGAAGCAGGGGTCATTTGGTTTTTACTTGATCAGGGAACGGAGCGGGGAATAAAACCAAATTTAGCCGTGGTAGATAAGAACGGAATTTTATTGGGAACAATTGTTAAAGCCGAGAAAAACCTTTCTTATCTCCGGCCGATATTTGACCGTCGTTCCTCTTTGACCACCGACATAATTTCCCAAGAATCATTAAAGGGAATAAATTCAGAGAACGCTTCCGCCAACTTAAAAATTATTTCCGGCATCATTCAAGGGGAATACGGATCTAATTTAAAAATGAAGTACATTCCTTTGGATAAAGAAATAAAAATCGGAGACGGAGTAATTACAACCGGCCAGGAAGACAGTATCCGTTGGGGAATAATTATCGGCCAGGTGGCGGAAATAAATAAAAAACCCAACGCTGTTTTCCAGGAGGTCCTGGTCAAACCGTTGTTCCAGACAAACTTCAGAATTGTCGCCGTTATTTTATCGCCATAAGGTTCTGCTCGTTTTGCTCGCAGAACCTTGAAATTTCTTCAGGACTCACAAATATAAAAATAAATTTTTCCATTTGATTCATCCTTTGAAATTATAAAGATGACTATTTTGAAATCTATTTTTTTAGTTTTTCTCACCCTTATTTTTTTTATTTTAGAGATTTCCATTCCCGTCATACCCATGGGCGTTTCTTTAATTTTCGTTTTACTGGTCGTTCTCTTAATCCAAACAGCGAAAGACGATAAAAATATAAGACGTTCAGGATTAAAATACGTTTTTTTAACATGCGTTTTGGGCGGGATTTTATTGGACTGCTATTCTGTTTTTCCTCCGGGATTGTTTCTCCTAAGTTTGTTGATTGTCAGTTATTTTTCAGAAAAATTTTTATTATCAAAATTCAACATAAACAAAATTTTAAGCATTCTGATTTTTAGCCTGACAATTGCTTTGATTTATCAATTTTTGATTTTAATTTTCAGTTATTGCTTTTATTTTTTAGGTCTTTTAGATTTCAGAATCTATCTTGATAAGTTTTATTGGCTAAGCATTTTTCAAGCAGTTATCTTAAACGGTTTATTGATTACCATGTTTTCTTCGGGCTTAAAATTAATTAAGTCAAAGTATAAATATGAATAATCCTTTTGTTATTCAAGTGCCGGATAAAGATTTTAAAGATAAAAAAATTCCTGATTTTTCCCATAAGTCAGAGGAAGGCTCTTATTTTCCCAGTGAAACGCCGGAAGGGGCGGCTTTAACTCCGCCGATTAAAAAAAGAAGGGTTTATTTTTTGTTTTTTTTAATCTCTCTTTTAATGCTGGCGATTTTTTGCCGCCTTTTTTGGTTTCAGGTTGTCAAAGGGATAAAGTATAGAAATATCGCCGAGGGAAACAGGGTGAGAATTCTGTCCATTAAAGCTGATAGGGGACTGATTTATGATCGCCATTATCGGCTGTTAGTTAAAAATCGGCCGAATTTTTCTTTGGTAGTTATTCCGGGAGATCTGCCTAAAGACGAAAAAGAAAAAGAAAAAATTTTAAATAAACTCTTTTCTTTCATGGAAACGGAACAGAAAGGAAATTTTTTAAAAGAAAAACGGGAGATTGAAGAAATTTTTCGAAAATTTTCTCCATATTCTTACCAAGAAGTGGAATTGTTTAAAAATTTGGATTACCAGACGGCTCTGAAACTAGAATTGAAAATAAATGAATTACCCGGCCTGAGTTTGAAAATAAAGGCAGAAAGGGAATATCTGAAAGGCCCGGACCTGTCTCATATTCTGGGTTATACGGGAAAATTAAGTCCGGAAGAATTGGCTGAAAAATCCGATTATCTGATGACCGACGTCATTGGCAAGGTGGGGTTGGAATCTTATTACGAAGATTTGTTAAAAGGGCAGGACGGACAAAAAAGAATAGAAGTTAATTCTCTAGGCAAAGAGGAAAGGATCGTTTCTCAGGAACCGTCAAAAAGTGGCCAGGATATAATTCTTTCCATTGATCTGGATTTACAGGAAAAAGTAGTTCAGGTTTTAAAAAAATATTTAAAAATCAGCGGCAGTCAGGCAGGGACGATTATTGTTTTAAATCCTAAAAACGGAGAGATTCTAGCCATTTATTCCTGGCCATCCTATGACGATAATCTATTTATTCAAGGAGAAACAAAAGATTATTTAGATGACCCCGATAAACCGTTATTTTTTCGGGCCATCGCCGGAGAATATCCTTCTGGTTCGGTAATTAAGCCGGTTATCGCCGCCGGAGCCTTGGCTGAAGGTATTATTGATGCAAAGACAACAATTTTTTCCAAAGGGGGAATAAGGGTAGGCAAGTGGTTTTTTGCCGACTGGAAAGAAGGTGGGCATGGTCCGACTGATTTAACAAAAGCCCTGGCCGAATCGGTTAATACGTTTTTTTATTACATCGGCGGCGGTTTTGGAAATTTTAAAGGATTAGGCTATGAGAAAATCAATTATTACGCCCGTCTTTTCGGTTTAACCCAGTCCACGGGGATTGATTTACCTAATGAAAGCCAGGGGTTTTTGGCTACCCCGGCCTGGAAAGAAAAGGAAAAAGGAGAGCCCTGGTACATTGGCGATACTTATAATTTATGTATCGGTCAGGGAGACATTTTAGTTACGCCGATCCAGGTGGCGAATTACACCGCCGCCATTGCCAACGGAGGCATACTTTTCCAACCTCATTTAGTCAAAGAAATCAGTAATCCGGAAACGGAACAAAAAACGCTAATCTCGCCGAAAATTATAAGAAAAGAATTTATTGATTCAAAATATTTAGATTTGGTTAAACAGGGGTTGCGCGCGGCCGTTATCCAGGGAAGCGCGAGAAGATTATCCAATCTGTCAATCAAGGTGGCGGGAAAAACAGGCACGGCTCAGGTTGGAGGAGATAAAAGACCTCATTCCTGGTTCTCGGGATTTGCCCCTTATGAAGATCCGGAAATTGTAATTACGGTTTTGATTGAAAACGGGGGAGAGGGTTCTGAAACGGCGGTTCCGGCGGCTTTGGAGATTTTGTCATTTTTGTTTAAAACGCAATTATCCACAACCTTCTTGACTAATTAATCAATTTTGTGTAAAATATAAACACATATTAATTAATATTAAAGGGCAAATTTACAGACATTGGCTCAGTTTTTTGTTTGTTAATTTACCCCGTTAGAAAATGATAGAATTTTTAACGCCCAGCGGGCAGGAAAAAATTTTAAAGCAATTGCAAGAATTGAAAGAAAAAAAACCGTTGACCGCTGACAGAATTAGACAGGCCAAAGAGTTGGGAGATTTGAGCGAAAACGCAGAATATACGACAGCCAAAGAAGAGTTAGCTTATACAGAAAGAGAAATCCTAAGATTAGAAGGTTTGTTAAGAAGCGCGGAAATAGTGGATCGCCACACAGAAAGCGATCAGATTAGCATTGGTTCAAAAGTTATTCTTAAAATAAAACAGGAAACAAAAACATACACATTAGTCGGCAGCGAAGAATCAGATCCAGGTCAAGGACTGATTTCTTATCAATCGCCGTTAGGACAAGCTTTAATAGGAAAAAAAGTTGGAGAAAAAACGTCCATTAAAACCCCGAGCAGCGAGTTTATGGCTGAGATTATTGAAATTGAATAGTTTTGTTTCCCAAGAGCAAGACCTAAAAACCGCTAACAACAAGGACTTATTGTCCTTGTTTAATTTTTGTTATAATGTTAAAATAAATGTCTATGGATGAGGAACAACAAAGAATTAAAAAAATTAAAGACCTAATAGTTAAAGGGATTGACATCTATCCTTCTCGACCCCGGCGTTCTTATACCTGTCAACAAGCTGATAAAAAATTCAAGAAAGACAAAAAAATTGTTCTTGTTGGCCGTTTAGTCTTGCTCAGATTGCATGGAAAAATTTGTTTTGCCGATTTGGAAGACGGAACCGGTCGCTTCCAGATTTTTTTAAATCAGAACGATTTGGGCGAAAATTATGGTTTTTTCGTCAAAAATATTGATATTGGCGATTTTCTGCAGGTCCAAGGCGAACTTTTTAAGACCAAAAGAGAGGAAAAGACCCTTAAGGTCTTGTCATGGAAAATTTTAGCCAAAGCCATTTTACCTTTGCCGGAAAAATGGCACGGCTTAGTTGACGTTGAAACCCGTTTCCGGCAGCGTTACTTAGATATTCTGTCTAATAAAGAAGCAAAAGAGATTTTTCTTAAAAGAAGCAGAATCATCAAGTTAATCAGGGATTTTTTTGACAAACAGGGATTTATAGAAGTTGAAACGCCGGTTCTCCAACCTCTGGCCGGAGGCGCGGCAGCCAGGCCTTTTGTCACTCATCATCATGCTCTGGGTATAAATTTATATTTGCGAATCGCTCCGGAACTTTACTTAAAAAGACTGATTGTCGGCGGTTTTGAAAAAGTCTATGAAATTGCCCGTTGTTTCCGCAATGAAGGTATTGATTGGTCCCATAATCCGGAGTTTACTCAGATTGAATTTTATCAGGCATATGCCGATTATCGGGATTTGATGAAGTTCACAGAGAAGATACTCTCCCATTTGGTAAAAAATGTCATTGGCAATTTTATTTTTGAATACCAGGGACAAAAAATTAATTTTAAGCCGCCCTATCCTCTTTTGGATTATCGCCAGGCATTATTGAAATATGCCGGTATTGACCTTGATAAAGAAGACAATGACGGTTTAATGAAAAAAGCTAAAGAATTGAAAATTCGGCCGGATAAAAGCTGGAATCGGGGAAAAATTATTGATGAAATTTACAAAGAGACAGTCAGGCCGAAAATCATTAATCCGACATTTTTAATCAATCATCCGATTGAAATTTCTCCTTTAGCTAAACAAATGTCCGAAAGGCCTGATTACACGGAAAGATTTCAATTATTGGTTTCCGGTTTTGAGATTTGTAACGGATTTAGCGAATTAAACGACCCTCTTGAACAGGAAAAGAGATTTAAAGAACAACAGAAATCTTTAGACAGGGGAGATGAAGAAGCCCAGCCATTTGACCAAGATTTTATCACCGCTCTTAAATACGGTTTGCCGCCGACGGCGGGAGAAGGGATTGGCATTGACCGTTTGGTTATCATTTTGACCAATACGCATAATATCAGAGAAGTGATACTTTTTCCTACGATGCGACCGAAAGAAATAAACACAAATTAACAATTATATTATGTTGGACATTAAACTAATTAGAGACAATCCGGAAAAAGTTAAGAAAGGCGTTAAGGATAAAGGTTACGACCCCAAACTGGTTGACAGAGTTTTGAAAGTTTATGAATCCCGGCGGCAATTGATTGGAAAAATCGAAAACTTGCGGGCGGAAAGAAACAAATTAACCAAAGAAGACATTGAAAAGGGTAAGAAAATCAAAGAAATACTCAATCGTTTGGAACCAGATTTAAAAGCAGTCAAGGAAGAATTAAAAGGATTTCTCTGCCAAATTCCCAATCTGCCCGCGGACGACGTTCCTACTGGTAAAAATGATTCGGAAAATGTGGAAATTAAACGTTGGGGGAAGCCACAGAAATTTAATTTTAAACCCAAAGACCATCAGGAATTAGGGGAATTATTGGATATAATTGACATTAATCGGGCGGCCAAGGTTTCTGGTTCAAGATTTGGTTATTTTAAAGGCGCAGGAGCTCTTTTGGATTTAAGTTTAATGTGGCATGTTTTTTATAAATTGGCCCAAAAAGGATTTATCGCCAATATTCCTCCCGTGATTACTAAAAAAGAAGTAGAATGGGGAATGGGTTATGCTGAACACGGCGGCTGGGATCAGATGTATTTTTTTGAAAAAGACGATTTGGTTTTTGTTTCCAGTTCAGAACATTCGGTTATTCCGATGCATAAAGACGAAATATTAACTGAAAAGCAGTTACCCCTGAGATACGTTAATTTTTCTTCTTGTTTCCGGCGGGAAGCAGGCACTTATGGGAAAGATACAAGGGGAATTTTTCGGGTTCACCAGTTCAATAAAGTCGAGATGAATGTTTATGCTTATCCAGACACGGAAATGTCTGACAAAGAATGTCTTTATCTGCTTTCTTTGGAAGAAGAGTTACTTCAAGAATTGAAGTTGCCTTATCGGGTAATGGATTGCTGTACTGGCGATATTCCGTTGCCAAATCGGCGAATGTATGACGTAGAAGTTTGGTTCCCGGGTCAAGACAGATACCGGGAAGTTCAGTCTTGCAGTAATTGTACTGATTATCAAACCAGAAGATTAAACATTAGAGTAAAAACCAAAGAGGGAATTAGGTTTGTCCATGCCCTGAACGCCACTGCGATAACAGACAGGGTTGTAATTGCTATCATGGAAAATTATCAACAAAAAGACGGTTCAATTAAGATCCCTAAAGTTTTACAAAAATACGTAGGATTTAAAAGGATTAAGAAAGAAAAATAGTTTACTTATTATCTAATGCTTACCTGGGTTGAAATTAAAAAATCAGCTATTCAACATAATCTAAAACAATTCCAAAAGATTATTAACGGGAAAGCAAAGATAATGGCCGTGGTTAAATCAAACGCTTATGGCCATGGTCTTATGGGAATAGCCGAATTGGCAGTTAGGGCAGGAGCTGATTGGCTGGGCGTGGTCAATTTCGCCGAAGCCTTGTCTCTTCGTCGGGCAAAAATCAAAAAGCCCATTTTTATTTTAAGCTTTTGGCAGCAGGATTTGCAAATCAAACAAGGGATTAAACAAGACATTGATTTTCCGGTTTATACGCTCGGACAAGCAAGATTTTTATCAAAAACGGCTCAACAAATCGGGAAAAAAGCGAATATTCACGTTAAAATTGACACCGGAACAAGCCGAATTGGTCTTTTGCCGGAACAAGCAGTATCTTTTATTAAAAAAGTTAACCGATTGCCGGGCCTGAATTTGAGGGGAATTTTTACTCATTACGCCGATTCAGAATCAAAAAATCAGTCCTATACCAATCAGCAGACGGTTAGGTTAAGAAGAGTTTTAAACGATTTAAAACAGACGGGTCTGGAAGCTCCTTTTGTTCATGCGGGTTGTTCAGCTTCAACCATCAACAATCCAGACACCTTTTTCAATTTAGTCAGAATTGGCATAGGTCTTTACGGGCTTTGGCCCTCAACAGAAACAAAGGAATTAGCTAAAAAGAGAAAATTAAAAATTAATCTTAAGCCAGCTTTAACCTGGAAAACTAAAATTATTCAAATAAAACAAGTGCCCAAAAACACTAATGTCGGTTATGATCAAACCTTTAAAACCAAAAAAGAGACCAAATTGGCAGTTTTGCCAATTGGTTATTGGGATGGATACAGCCGCTTATTATCCAACCCCTCTTTAACAGGGTCAGGTAAGGGCGAAGTTTTAATCAGAGGCAGGCGTTGCCCGGTTTTGGGCCGTGTTTGCATGAACTTAACCATGATTGACGTCAGTAAATTAGACAAGGTAAAAATAAACGACAAAGTGGTTTTAATCGGCTGGCAGAGGAAAAAACAAATTACAGCAGAAGAAATGGCTCAAAAGACCAAAACCATTAATTATGAATTTGTAACCAGGATAAATCCCTTGATTCCCAGAATTTATATTTAATCCCTCACCCTTCAAGCACAGTGGTCTGTATTTAAAATACATATATCTAAGGAATAGTTTAAAATATTTTAAATAATCTAAATAGTTATTAAATCATTATAAAGTCACA
>CAZCKV010000003.1:0-18636 GCA_964499385.1 uncultured Gammaproteobacteria bacterium
ATTAGAACCAGATTTGCCTTGACAAAAATCAGGACCAGCCCCACGGCAAGCAGCGCGGTCTTGTGAATAACTATTCCCAGGGCTTCATACTTCATGTTCAAGCGCCCGCGGAAAACAAAATAAAAAGACAAAGCCAAAGTGTCCAGAAAAATGATTAACCCAGTCATATAGACCAGTTGTCTGGTCACTAAAGGATAACCCAAAACGTTGATTAAAACGCAAACCAAAACCAGGACGAACAATCCGGCCAACAAGCTGAAAGTCAAAACATTGCCGAAATATTTGTCCGTCTTGGTCCTGTCGCGGGCGATTTCCCTGGTCAGGACCGAAAAAAGACCGAAATCCATAATCACGGAAAACAGAGCAACAAAAGAAAGGGCGAAAGTGTACTTGCCGAAATTATCCGCTCCCAAATATCTGGCCAAAAGGATAAAATAAAAAAGAGATATCAACTTTTGATAGATATAAGCGGTCAACAAATAAAAAGTGTTTTTGGCTGTTGAAGCCATGTCAAATTTGTCTAAATTTTAGAACATAGCGATGAAAATTTCGCTACAAATTTGAGCACCCTGTTAAATGTCGCTTTACGACAATTTCGCCTTTGGCGAAATTATTTAACAGGGTAAAGGTTTTCTAATAAAAATTTCTGCGTCCTTCGACAAGCTCAGGACTTGAAATTTTTGAGAAAACTCTTTATCGTTTTGCCCATTGAGGCGCACGACGGGCTCTTTTTAACCCGGGTTTCTTTCTTTCTTTCTTTCTCGGATCGCGGCGCAAAAAGCCGGCTGATTTCAATTCTTTCCTCCATTCTGGATTTAATGAAACCAAAGCTCGGGTAATACCCAAACGCACCGCTTCCGCCTGACCGCGAACTCCCCCGCCCCGCACCTTGACTTTGACGTCAACGTCTTTTTCTTTCTTTAACAACCTTAACGGAGACAGAATTAATTCCTGTAATCCGAAAACAGGAAAATATTCTTTAACGGATTTTTTATTGATTGATATTTTTCCTTGACCTTGAGGAAAAAACTGAATCCGGGCAATGGCTGTTTTTCTTTTCCCCGTCGCCAGAAGAATATTCCCTTTCTTTTCTGGAGTTTCAACTTCCTTTTGCGGGATTTCTTTTACAACCGGTTTCTTAACCGTCTTTTTCGCCGTCTCCTTCTTAACCGGCTTCTTGACCGACTTTTTTACAGCCGTTTCTTTTGTTCTTTTGGTTTTTTCTTTCTCTTTTTTAACAGGCATATAAAATAATCTTTAAGTTATTTAATTGACTGAATGATTATTATGTTAACAAATTAACTCTTTATTGGCAAGGTTTAATCTTTCCATTTAAAAAACCGCTGTTTCGCATCGAACACAGCGGATTTCGTGCAGAACCTCTTGTCGCTGTAATGGTCCAATCCGAGATTGACGTTTTAGTATTTAATCACCTCTCCCGGCCTCATCTCTTGTTCAATCCTGACTACTTTAAAGAGTAATAAGACAGAAAAGAAAAGTCGGGATAAAATCATGGCTAACAAGCCGAAAAGGTTGCCCACCAATTTCAAAACGAAAAACAGGGTTATGGCAATCCCTAAGGAGATTTCTTTGGCCCAAGGTCCGATAAATTCGTCTATTTTGGAATTGACCAGATTGGCCACGACCACTTCCATGGTCTCATCCCCTTTCAATTCAATCCCCAAAGATTGGGATAACTGTTCTTTCTGCTCGGCCAAAAACTCTTTGTCTATTTCGCCTTGGCCGACCTGTCCTTTTAAAAAATCCTTGATTTCCGGGTCTTGAAAAAGCTCGTTGACTTCCAAATCTCCCAAATTATTGAAATCAATCTTGTTAATCAGGTCCGCGGGGACATCCTGCGTTTCCTGTTTTCCCTGAAGCGTCAAGCCGGTGGTCAATGTCTGGTCAATGGTCATTTCCGGGTCGTAAAAAGGAATCATTTTGCCGACGATTCCGGAAGCGGGCTTTAAAATGAAACCGAAGAATTCAGAAGGGATTTCTATTTTCTCCTGTCCGATTTTCAATAAAGGGTTGAAGTAATAAACCAAAGCGATAATCAAAGACAAGGCTGTGACCACTAAAGGTAAGCCCCTTCTCCAAACCTTTTTTACGCAAACCTTCAAACGTTGTTCTTTTTCTCTTGACATCAACTCGGCCGCAATAACCAGAAACAAAAGAAAAACCAAAATTCCCACCGCATACGGGCCAATAACCATTTCTTCGCCGGTGAAAAAAAACAAGAAAAAACAAGCTACGGAAACAATAAAGGTTGAATGAACAAGATTGCGATTCTCAATTAAAAGGCAGAATAAAAGAAAAAATATCAGAAAAACCAGCCAACTGACGACCAGATAAAACAAATGAGACAAACTGACAGAAAAAAAGAACAGGAATAAACAATACCACAAAAAAACGCTCGCCAAGATCATTAAAAAAGCAAAAATGAAATGTTTGATTTTAGAGTTCATATGGTCTTTATTTTATCACAGATTAATGGAAAAACCAAGTCAAATAGAGAAAGGGGCCTCTTAAAAAGAGCCCCCTTTCTCTCCGCCTCTGGCGGATTATATCCAAATCTACTTTTCTTCTTCTATTTCCCCTTCTATCGGCCCTTGTTCTTCTTTGTCTTCCTTTTTTTCTTCTTTTCCTTGTTCTTTTGTCTGCTGACCTGGTGGTGAGCCTGCCGAACCATACATTGCCGCCCCTATCTTCTGAATCTCGTCACCCAATTCCTGCAGCGCTTTTTTAATTTCGCTTTCATCATCTTTGTCCTTCACTTTCTTCAGCTGGTCTATCTTCTCTTCAACTGCCTTTTTCTCTTCTTTGCCGATTTTGTCTCCCGCGTCTTTCAAGGCCTTTTCCGAAGTATAAATCAAAGTGTCCGCCTGATTCCTTAAATCAATTATCTCTTTCTTTTTTCTGTCCTCTGAAGCGAACTTTTCCGCTTCTTTTTTCATTTTCTCAATTTCTTTTTCCGAAAGAGCGCTTGTGTCCTTGATGGTGATATGCTGTTCTTTCCCCGTGGCCTTGTCCTTGGCGGAAACCGTTAAAATGCCGTTGGCGTCAATATTAAAGCTAACTTCAACCTGGGGAACTCCTCTCGGAGCCGGCGGTATGCCGTCCAAAAGAAACCTTCCCAATGTTCGATTGTTTCTGGCTATCGGTCTTTCCCCCTGTAAAACATGAATTTCCACCGAGGTTTGGTTATCGCCAGCGGTAGAAAAAGTCTGCGACTTGGAAGTGGGAATGGTGGCGTTCCTTTCAATTAAAGGAGTCATCACTTCTCCCAAGGTTTCTATACCCAATGTTAAAGGCGTAACGTCCAGGAGTAAAACGTCCTTGACTTCCGTTTCTCCGCCTAAAATTGCCGCCTGGATTGCCGCGCCCATGGCCACGCATTCCATAGGGTCAACTCCTCTTTCTATTTTCTGCCCGAAGATGTTTTCAATAAACTTCTGGACAATAGGCATCCTGGTCGGCCCGCCGACGAGAATAATCTTTTCAATGTCCTGGGGTTTAAATTTGGCATCTTTCATGGCCTGTTCAATTGATTCCCGGCAGCGTTTGACAATCGGCTCAACCAATTCTTCCAGTTTTGCTCTGGTAATTTTCATCAACAAATGCTTCGGACCCTGGGCGTCGGCGGTAATGAAAGGCAGATTGATTTCCGTTTCCAAAACGGAAGAAATCTCAATCTTGGCTTTTTCCACCGCTTCCTTGATTCTCTGCATAGCCATTCTGTCCTTGCTTAAATCAATGCCTTCTTTTTTCTTAAACTCTTCAACGAGATAGTCAATTAAAACTTCGTCCATGTCCACCCCTCCCAACTGGGTGTCGCCCGAAGTCGATATCACTTCAAAAACCCCCTGGCCGAAATTCATAATGGTCACGTCAAGGGTTCCGGCGCCGATGTCAAAAACCAGAACTTGCTGGTCTTTCTCTTTTATCTTGTCCAGCCCGTAAGCCAAACTGGCTGCGGTCGGCTCGTTTACCAGTCTCACCACTTCCAATCCGGCAATGGCGCCCGCGTCTTTGGTCGCCTGACGCTGGGCGTCGTTAAAATACGCCGGGACAGTGATGACGGCTTTTTCTATTTTCTCGCCCAAATACATCTCCGCGTCTTTTTTAATCTTCTGGAGGATAAAAGCGGAAATCTGCTGGGGCGTGTATTCTTTGTTGTAAATCTCGTACTTGTAATCCGTACCCATTTTTCTCTTGGCAGCCAGAATTGTCCCTTCGGGATTGGCCACTGCCTGGCGCCGGGCCGGCTCGCCGACCAAAAGCTGTCCATCCTTGGTAAAAGCGACATAAGAAGGAAAAGCTTTCCCGCCAACGACCGTTATTCCTTCGGCCGAAGGAATCATTTTCGGTTTGCCAGCCTCCATATAGGAGGCGGCTGAATTGGATGTTCCTAAATCAATACCGATTATTTTTGCCATATATACCTCATTAAAACATTGTAACATTGTAATATAAGAACATTAGAACATTAAAATTTGATAAATAAAATCCTCTCTGTCCCAATAAGACATTGTTACTACATTATTATGTTATAACAATTATTTTTTATTTATTCTTTTTAGCAACTTTTTAAATATATTATGACCTTTTGTTATTTTATAACGACTTTGGAGGCCCTGATTACTTCATTATTCAACAAATAGCCGGTCTGAACCTCTTCTATTATTTCTCCTCCCTCTCCTTTCTTCTCAACCGCTTCATGCAATTCCGGATTAAATTTCTCCCCAATTGTTTTTATCCTTTCCACTCCTTGGGCTCTTAAAAAATCTTCAAACTGTTGTTTAATTTGCTCTATACCTTTTGCCCATTGGTTGTCTTTCAAATCATCCGGCATCTGCTTCAAAGAATGATAAAAACTGTCCAAAACGGGCAAAAATTTCAAAATCAGCTCCAGGTTGACAAATTTTACCCAGTCAATTTTTTCCCTGCCGATTTCTTTTTCCCGGTTAAGATAATCCGCCTTTGCCCTTTTCCAGCCGTTTAAATATTCTCCCGCTTCTTTTTTGACCTTCTCTAATTCATGTTTTAACTTTTCTATTTCTTTTTTTTCAGACATAAAATTAATCCATTAATTCCCGGACCGCTTTGATTAAAGCCAGGTTTTGTTCGTAATCCATTCTTACGGGCCCGAGAATCCCGATTAAAATATATTTTTTACAAAACCTTGAGCGGGTGAAGATGGTGCTGCAAAAATCGCCAAAAAAATTCTCCTTGCCTATTAAAATTTTCGTTTCTTTTCCTAAAAAATCAAAATTCTCCATAAGAATTTTGTCCAAACTGTCAACGAGCCGGGAAAGGCTAAAAACGACCTTCCAATCATTGAATTCCGGTTGCTTTAACAAATGAGTCAGGCCGGTGTAATAAAAATCGTTGTTGTTAAAAGCCAAAATGCACAATTGTCCGGTCAAGTCGGAAATCTCTCTGGCCCAGGCCTTCATCATTTCCCTCTGGTCCCGTTCTCTCTCTTTTATCTTCAACAGGTTATTTTTATAAGCCGCGGGCAATTTTTTTTCTTCCAGCAAATGTTCCAGATAATATTGCCAGCCTTTCAAGGTCGGTCTTTTCCCGGCTGAAAGATGTGGCTGTTCCAGATAACCTCCTTTGACCAACATCGCCATTTCGTTTCTGATCGTGGCTGAGCTGAGCCTCGGTTTAATTTTTTCACTTAAAAATTCCGAACCGACCGGCTGGGCCTTTTCAATATATTCTTCAATGATATTTTCCAACAGATTTTGCTGTCTTTCAATCATATAAAAACTTACTAAGTTTTGTTATCATACCAAAACACTTAGCACTCGTCAACCCCGAGTGCTAATAAACTGTGGAAAACTTTTTCCCTTTGTGAAGGTTGAACCTCCACCCCGTTAGAAAATTGTAATTATTGCTTATAATAATTTAATGTATTCTTTGTGGTTTGCGAAGCGGATTTTTTAACGGGGTGGACAAAAAATATTTTTATGTATAATATAAAATGGATAATAAAATGAAATTACGAAATGATCACTTATTTTAAAAGAACAATTCGCGACAAAGAAATAAAAGACATCCCCTCGTTGGAAAAGGGATGCTGGATTAATGTGGTTAATCCGACAGAACAGGAGATAAATTATCTGGTGGACGAGTTCAGGATGGATAAACAAAATCTGATTTCCGGATTGGACCAAAATGAATTGCCACGGGTAGATTTTGTTGAAGGAAACGTCTATATTTTCGTCAAGACAATCACTCCCTCCCTCAAGACGCTTGACACCTATCTTATCGTAATTGCTGAAAATTTCATTTTAACGCTTTCCAAAGAAGAACCGGGTTTTATCAAAAACGTTTTGGATAATAAAATAGAATTTATCACCACTCAAAAATTAAAATGTCTGATCAGGGTCTTTTCACTCATAGACCGAAGTTTTGAAAAATCAACCATTGACATCATCAAAATCGTCAATGCCACAAAAATCCAGGCCAGCAGACTGAAAGAAAAAGACGTTGTTAATCTCATCCATCAAGAAAATATTTTAAATAATATGGTCTCTTCTTATTATTATACGAACTTGCTCTATGAAAGAATTGTCAAAAGACTGCAATTTTTTAAGGAAGACAAAGAAATTCTTGAAGACCTGATGGTTGAAGCAAACCAGGGTTTCAATTTATGTAAATCTTCGTTAAAAACCATTTCTAACATCAGGGATTATAACATGATTGCCTTAAGCAACAGATTAAACAGAACCATTACTATTCTGACCATCTTTACCATTTTTATCAGCATCCCGGCGGCCATTTCCGGAATTTATGGAATGAATATCAGATTGCCCTTTCAACAGGATCCTCTGGCTTTTTACTATATCCTCCCGGTAATAGTCGGAATCTGGATAATTTTTATTTTATACCTCAAGAAAAAACTCTTTTAAATATTTTTCAAAATTATTTCCGTTATTTTCCGGGCCGCTTCGGGCCGGGCTAATTTGGAGATGTTAAAGGATAAAACCGAACGCTCGTCAATTGAAAAAATCATTTGACGGATTTTCTGCAACAAAATCTGCGGGGTTAGACCTTTCTGACCAACCAAAACCGCCGCTTTTTTTTCGGCAAAATATTCGGCGTTGGCAACCTGATGGGAGTCGGGAATGGGAATTAAAATCAAAGGCTTTTTTAAAACGCTTAATTCGGTTAAAACCCCGAGACCGGCCCGGGAAACGACCAGGTCGGCTGCCTGATACAAGTCGGGCATTCCCTCGGTCAAAAATTCCATCTGGCGGTAACGGCTGAAATTTAATCTTTCGTCTTTGACGGCCTTGCTTTTGCCCGTTAAATGAACGACTTGACAGAACGCAACTAATTCGGGAATAATTTGTATAACCAGTTCATTTAAATCTCTTGATCCTGTTCCCCCGCCAATGATTAACAAGGTGAAAATGTTTTCTTCCAATTGAAACCGCTTTATCGCCTTCTCTTTATCGCCCTGCAGAATTTCAGGTCTCACGGGATTGCCGGTTAAAATCGTCTTTTTTTTATGAAAATTTTTTAAAGATTTTTCAAAACTGACGGTGACTCTTTTGGCCAAAGGGGCGATGATTTTGTTGGCTAAACCCGGAACAATGTCTTGTTGATGAATAAAAATCGGTATCCTTAAAAACCAGGCGGCCGCGGCTAAGGGAACGGCCACAAAACCCCCGGCGGAAAATACCGCCCTGGGTTTAAATTTTAAAATTAAAAAGACGGACTGAATGAATCCGATTAAAATAAGAAAGAGATCAATAATGTTTTTAAGGGAAATGTAGCGCCTCAGTTTGCCGGAAAAAATTGACTTATAAGGGATATCCCTGATTTGAACCAATTCTCTTTCGGGAATTCCCTTTCTTGTGCCCACGAATAAGAATTCCGCGTCTGGTTTCTGTTTTTTTATCTCCTCAGACACGGCCAACACGGGCGCGACTGAACCGCCTGTTCCTCCCCCGGTTAAAATGATTCTTAACATGTAAGCTATTTTATCTTTTCTAAATCGTCTTGTCAAATTTTCTCATATCTGTTATAACCTGTGGCATGCTGACAATTCACTTTGAAGATGAAAATTATCCTCGGTTGTTGAAAGAAATTTATGACCCGCCGCAACAACTTTATTGTTTAGGCGAATTGAAAGCCCGGGAAAAATTCCCTTTAGCCGTGGTGGGGACGAGAAAAATTTCTTTTTACGGCAGAAAAACAACTGAGTATTTGGTTAACGGTCTGTGCCAAGCCGGCTTGACCATTGTCAGCGGTTTGGCTTTGGGCGTTGACGGCCTGGCTCACCAAATAGCTTTGGAAAACGGGACAAAGACCATTGCGGTTTTGGGTTCGGGATTGGATACGGTTTATCCGCCGGCTCACAAAAAACTGGCAAAAAGAATCGTTGATTCCGGAGGCGCCCTTGTCAGCGAATATCCACCGAAAACCCAGCCCTCTAAAATGACTTTTCCGGCGAGAAATCGTATTGTTGCCGGCATATCTCTCGGGGTTTTAGTGATTGAAGCGCCAATGAAATCAGGAGCTCTGATTACCGCCCGTTTTGCCCTTGAACAAGGCCGGGAAGTTTTTGCCGTCCCGGGAAGTATTTACAGTGAAAACTCCCAGGGCTGCAATTTATTAATTAAAACGGGAGCCAAACCCGTTACCAAGGTTGAAGATATATTAGAAACTTTTAATTACGATGATAAAGATGAATCTCATAATCGTTGAATCGCCAACTAAATCAAAAACTATTCAGGAATTTTTAGATTCAAAGGCGTATACGGTTGAGTCGTGCAATGGTCATGTCCGCGATTTGCCGAAAGGCAAACTCGGCGTGGATACGGAAAACAATTTTAAGCCCCAATACGTTATCCCCCTTAAAAAGAGAAAATTCATAACCGGACTGAAAAAGCTGGCTCAGAAAGCGGACAAAATATATTTTGCGAGTGATGAAGACCGCGAAGGAGAAGCGATTGCCTGGCATTTATTACAAATCTTTAAATCTCTGAAAAAACAAAAAAAACGAGAATCGGAACCCCAGTACCATCGTATCAGTTTTCACGAAATAACTGAAAATGCCGTTAAGTCCTCTTTAAAAAATCCCCGGGACATTGATCTAAATTTGGTCAATGCTCAACAATCCCGAAGGATTCTTGATCGTCTGGTCGGTTATCATCTTTCTCCCCTGCTTTGGAGAAAAGTGGTTAAAGGGCTTTCCGCCGGCCGGGTCCAATCTCCGGCGGTAAGACTAATTGTTGAAAGAGAAAGAGAAATTGAAAAATTCAAACCCCAAGAATACTGGTCCATTGAAGCGGAATTAAAGACGGAAAAAGAATGTTTCTGGGCTAAATTGATTAAAAAAGACGACCGAACCTTAAACAAGCTGGAAATTGAAAATAAGGAACAATCTGAAAAAATAATAATAGAGCTGGAAAAAGCGACATACCAAGTAAGTGAGATAAAGAAAAAACAAATAAAAAAAAATCCTCTGCCGCCTTTTACCACCAGCACTTTACAGCAGGAAGCAAATAAAAATCTTTCTTTTTCAACCAAACAAACAATGATGGTTGCCCAGCAACTTTATGAAGGGATTGCTTTAAATAAAAAGAAGGTTACCGGTCTAATTACCTATATGCGCACCGATTCTTTAAACCTTTCAGAAGAATTTTTCAATGAAAGCCGGTCTTTCATTGAAAAAAAATGCGGGAAAAATTATTACCAAAAACATATTTACAAAACGAAATCTAAAAACACCCAGGAAGCCCACGAAGCGATTCGTCCGACTGCCTGCGAAAATGAACCGGAAAAAATTGCCAAATATTTAAACAAAAATCAATTTAAACTTTATGATTTGATTTGGCGCCGCGCCCTGGCTTCACAAATGAGCGAACAAATTCTTGACTCCACGACCGTAAATATCAAAGCCGACCAATATGTTTTTCGGGCCAACGGGCTGGATATGAAATTTGACGGCTGGATGAAAATCTACCCGGAAAAACAAAAAGAAAATTATTTACCCCAACTAGAGGTTAATCAAATATTAGAACTGAAACAATTAAAACCCAACCAGCATTTCACTGAACCGCCTCCCCATTATACTGAAGCCAGTTTGGTTAAGACTTTGGAAGAATACGGCATTGGCCGGCCCTCCACTTACGCTCCGATTATTTCCACGATTCAGGCCAGAAATTATGTGCAAAAGCAACAAAAAGCTTTTTATCCGACACAAATGGGCATTTTGGTAAATGACCTTTTGGTTGAACATTTTCCAAAAGTTGTTGATTATCAATTTACCGCCGAAATGGAAAATGAGCTGGATAAAATCGCCCGGGGAGAAAAAGATTATCTAAAAATGCTTAATAATTTTTATCAACCATTTATTAAAAACTTAAAAATGAAAGAAAAAGAAATCAATAAAACTTTTGAAGACGAACAAACTGATAAAAAATGCCCAAAATGCAATCAGCCGCTGGTAATAAAAATGGGGCGTTTCGGAAGATTCTTGGCCTGCACTGGTTTTCCCAACTGCAAATATACCCAGTCCTTAAACGAAAAAAACAGCTTAAACAACGAAACAACCGGTGTTCCCTGCCCAAAATGTTCTGGAGAAATTGTCAAAAAAAGGACGCGGAAAGGAAAATTTTTTTACGGTTGTTCAAGCTGGCCCAAATGTGATTTTGCTTTATGGGATGAACCTCTGGATGAAAAATGTCCCCAATGCGGCAGTATAATGGTGAAAAGCGGAAAGAATATAAGGTGCAGCAACAAGGAGTGCAGATAATTTGATCTGTGTTAAAATGGAAATAAGAACCTGCTCTCTTCGGGCTTCGACTGAGCTCAGCCGAATGTCCTCGCAGAACCTTGAAATTAAACCCTATTGTATAGAAATTAAGTTAGTTTAATTATAAGCCGAAGTGGCGGAACTGGCAGATTTATCCCGTACAGATGGCGCCGCGGTGGCGGAATTGGCAGACGCGTACGACTCAAAATCGTATGGAGGCAACTCCATGAGAGTTCGATTCTCTCCCGCGGCACCACTTGTACGGGACGCGCGCGACTCCCCGGCAGCAGAGTAAAACTCGCTACGGGGCAAGCAAAATCGTATGAAGTTTACTCCATGAGGGTTCAACTCCCTCCTTCGGCATTTTTTATTTATCCTCTTGTTTATTTTGCTTTTTGCAGTATTATAAATAGTAAATATATTCTTTTATATCGCGGGATAGAGCAAATGGCAGCTCGCCAGGCCCATAACCTGGAGGTTGTAGGTTCGAGTCCTACTCCCGCAACCAGGCCCTCCTTTGCCTAAAGCTACGGAGGGCAACCAAATTATTTTCCGCTAAGGTGTGATATATTAACTGTCTTGCACTACGAAGCTTTAGCGGAGTAGTGGCAGGATAGCTCAGCGGTAGAGCGCGCGCTTCATAAGCGCGTCGTCGCGGGTTCGATTCCCGCTCCTGCTATTACCTATAATATATATATAATGAAGATATATCTAAAATAAAAGCTGTACGGCTAAACCGCGCAGTTTTTATTTTAATTTGAAATATTTTTTTAAATTATATTGTTTAATAATTCTTTCCAATGGCTATCAACTTCTGCTTGCAATCTATTTAGAACTTCCTTGTTTTCGGGTTTTAACAAATGTTTAAACCTGCCCTGGGATTTAATAAATTCAATAATCGGCAATTTTTCTTTAGGCCGATAATTTAGTTTATATTTCCCCTGTTCTATCTCATAAAGCGGCCAAAAACACGTTTCTGCGGCCAATTTTGACAATTCCACGGTTAAACAAGAATCATATTTCCAACCGGGAACGCAAGGGGATAAAATATTTAAAAAAGTTGGTCCTTTTATTTCAAAAGCTTTCTGGGCTTTTTGAGCTAGGTCCGCCCAATTGTGAATTCCTGTCTGAGCCAGATAAGGAAGGTTGTGAGCGGCGGCGATTTTCATAATATTCTTTCTTGAATTTAATTTACCTTTATGGACCTTTCCCAAGGGCGTGGTTGTGGTTAAAGCCCCTAAAGGCGTGGCTGAAGAACGTTGATTACCGGTATTTTGATAAGCTTCGTTGTCATAACAAACATAAAGGAAATCATCTCCCCTTTCCCAAGATCCGGAAAGGGATTGGAGCCCGATGTCATAAGTTGAGCCGTCGCCCCCGAAGACCACAAATTTAACATCATCTTTAATTTTCTTTCTTTTTTTAAATTGCTCATAAACGGCAATTATTCCGCTCATGGTTGGCGGTGCGTTTTCAAAAGCGTTGTGAAGCCAGGGAACCTTCCAGGAACTCTGAGGATAAAGAGTAGTGGTAACTTCCAAACAACTCGTCGCGGCAACAACCACCACCTGCTTGTCAGTAGCCCTTAAAACAGAACGAACAATAATGGGAATTGGGCAACCCTGGCAGGTGCGATGACCCGGGGCCAGACGTTCCGGCTTTTCTAAAAGTTGCTTAAGAGTTTCCATATTTAAAATACTTATAAATAAAATTAATTAGACAAACCGAAATTAAAGCTGTTAAAATTCCGCCTAAAATATCCGTTGGATAATGAATGCCGACAAAAACTCTTCCCATACCAACAATTAAAGCCGAAATTAACAATATTATACCAAATTTTCGCCAATCAAGCAAAACCACAAAAGCCATGGCAAAAGCTATAGCCGTGTGGCAAGAAGGAAAAGAATAATCTGTTGTCGTGTTAAAAAACTTGGCTAATTGATAAATCTCTTTATTATCAACAAAGGGTCTCTGCCTGGTAAAAATCAAACTGATTAAATAATTTAAAGCGCAAACCAAAGCCAGGGAAAAAATGATTTTAAAAATGACAGACAACAAGTTCTTTCTTCTTTTTGAAAGAAAATAAACAAGAAAAATAATCAAAGGCAAGGAAAGAATCAAAAATTCAGCCATAACAATGCCTAAAATATCCAGCCAAATATATTGTCCGGCAAAACCGTTAAACCATTTAAGGAGTAAATAATCCATACATTCTTAATCTAACAGATTATTAATTCTAAAACAAGACGTAAAAGTTTTCCACATCTTTACAAAATTTTTAAAAGTTTCAAAATTAATTATGGAAAAAATTAAAAATAAAATAAAAAAATTTATGGCATCAAAAGAACAAAATAAAGACGATCAACCGCAAAATAACCAACCGCAGAACGATCAACCGCAAAATAACCAGAATAAAAAAATAACAGAACAGATTAAACCTCTCAAATTCCTTTTTGTTTCTCTAGAAAGTTTAAGCGGTGATCTGGCTTGGCAATTGAAAAAAGAAGGACACGAAGTCAAATGCTATATTAAAGATAAAAATGACACTGATGTTTACAATGGCTTTGTAGAAAAGGTTGATAATTGGAAAAAATGGATTGATTGGTCCGACGTGGTTGTTTTTGACGATGTTGAATTCGGAAAAACAGCGGAAAAACTAAGAGCCAAAGGCAAACCGGTAATTGGCGGCAGTATTTATACCGATGAATTGGAAATGAACCGCGAATTCGGGCAAATGGAGATGAAAAAACACGGCATTAATATTCTTCCCCATTATAATTTCTCAAAATATGACGAAGCCATTGATTTTATTAAAAACAATCCCGGCCGCTACGTTTTTAAGCCGAGTGGCAATATTCCTTCCGCTGGCAAAGGATTGCTGTTTTTGGGAGGAGAAGAAGACGGCAAAGACATTTTAGAACTTCTAACTCAAAACAAAGATGTCTGGACAAAAAAGGCTCCAACTTTTCAGCTACAAAAATTTGTCAGCGGGGTTGAGATGGCGGTCGGCGCATTCTTCAACGGCGAGGAATTTATTCGTCCGATTAATGTCAATTTTGAGCACAAAAGATTATTCCCGGGCGATTTGGGTCCTTTCACGGGCGAAATGGGAACTCTCTGTTTCTGGGCGCAAAACAGTCCGATTTTTACCGCCACTTTGGAAAAAATGAAACCAAGCTTGATTAAATCCGGTTATCGCGGCTATATTGACCTTAATTGTATTGTTAATAGCCGGGGCATTTATCCTTTAGAATTTACTTCTCGTTTCGGGTATCCAACCTTACAAATTCAACTGGAAGGAATTTTAAATCCGGCCGGTGAATGGCTTTCAAAACTGGCTTTTGGAAAAAATTTTGAACTAAAAACAAAAAAAGGTTTTCAATTAGGAGCTAGAATTATGGTCCCCAGTTATTTCGCCGGACATATACCTAATGACCCGCGTATTACTATGTATCGCGACTTGCCCATTTTATTCAAAAAGCCGAATTTAGAGGGGATCCATCTTGAAGATATTAAAATTGTTGACGACGTTTGGCGCATTGCCGGTGAATCAGGATGTCTTTTAGTGGTTACCGGTTCGGGAAATACGGTTGAAGAAGCTCGTCATCAAGTATATTTAAGAATTAAAAATATTATGGTCCAAAACATGTTTTATCGGGTTGATATCGGTGCAAAATGGCTGGAGGACAGCGACCGACTTCAAACTTGGGGTTATCTGTATTAATTAAATTATTTCAATACTCTGAGAAAAAATCCCTGGATTACTGGGGATTTTTGTTTTCCGCGTCATCGTGATGAACGGGGAAAAAGCGCTGCCACCAAATTTTAAAATTAGAAAATTTTTCTTTGAAATATTTTGTCTTTGAATCATTCTGGCTCAGATTTTCAGACGGAACGACAACAATCATTCTTTCCCCCGGCTTGCGCAAGCCCAATTTAAGACGAGCCGCTTTTTCTTTAAAATATTCTGTTTCAACTTTTTCCAGTTCATTTATTAATCTTTGATTTTCTGTTTCCAAGATTATTTTTTGTTCTTTTAAATAATTAAATTCTTTCCTCAAATTGATTTGCCGATTAATTTCCCGGCCCAAAGAAACAAAAGCAAAAAGCAAAAGCAAGCCTAATAAGCATAACAACGGCTTGGAAGATAAAATTTTTTTTAAAACTGGCATAAATTTCAAATTTCTATCTTTTCATTATCGCCAGATAGGCTTCGGCGGGAATATTAACCTTGCCCAACTTCATTAATCTCTTTTTTCCTTTTTTTTGCTTTTCTAACAATTTTCTTTTCCGCGTAACGTCGCCGCCGTATAACTTAGCCGTAACGTCTTTTCTTAAAGGAGCGATTCGTTCCGCGGCAATAATTTTTCCTCCGATGGCGGCTTGAAGCTTTACTTCAAAAAGCTGGCGCGGCAAAACATTTTTTAAAGCCGAAACGATCTTTCTTCCCGCTTGATAAGCCCAATCGTGGTAAACTAAAGTGGCTAATTGTTCCACTCTTTCCCCTCCCACCAGAATCTCCAATTTTACTATTTCGGCCGGCCGATATTCAAAAAATTGATAACTGTATGAAGCATAACCCTGACTGATGCTTTTTAATTTATCATAGAAATCAACCAAAAGTAAAGCTAAAGGCGTCTCTAAATGGATAATTATCCTGCTTTGTTCAAATTTATTATCGCTCTGACCAAGATACTCCAAAGAAACAAAATTGGTTCGCGGCTTGGCTCCCTGCGGCGTGGCGGTTAAAAAATCCATAATGACGCCTAAATATTTTTGCGGGCTGATAATATCAATCTTCATCCAAGGTTCTTTAACCTTTTCTATCTTCGCCGGATCAGGAAACTCCCCGGGCGAATGAATTACTTCCGCCTCATCTTTTCCTTTCTGCCATATTTGATAAGCAACGCTTGGCGAAGTGATGACCAAATCTAAATCGTATTCTCTTTTTAATCTCTCTTGAACCACATCCAAGTGTAAAAGTCCTAAAAAACCTGCCCGAAAACCAAAACCCAAAGCTGGCGAATGCTCGGGTTCAAAAACTAAGCTGGCGTCATTTAATTTTAATTTAATCAAAGCCTGGCGCAATTTTTCCGGCTGGTCCCCTTGTTTAGGATAAAGACCGGCGAAAACCATTGATTGAAGTTCATGATAACCGGGCAAAGGTTTTACTTCCTGTCCGGCCAAACCGATTGTGTCTCCGACTCTGCATTTTTCAATATCTTTCAAACCAGTAATGACATAACCGATTTGTCCCGATTTTAATTCCGGCTGTTTTTTCAAATCAGGAGTAAAAATACCCACTTCTAAAATCGGGATTGTTATTCCCGTGGCTAAAAATTTAATTTTATCTCCGGCTCTTAAACCGCCTTTAAAAACACGAACAAAAATAATTACTCCCTTATAATCATCAAAACAAGAATCAAAGATCAACGCCTGCAAAGGTTGGTTTTTTTGCGTGTCCGGCGGAGGAACTTTTTCAATGATAACCGGCAATATTTTCTCAACATTCGTTCCTTTTTTAGCTGAAACGCAAATAATATCTTCCGGTTTGACTTTTAATAAATCAATTAATTCTTTTTTTACGTTTTCTAAATCAATTCCTTCCAAATCAATTTTGTTAATTACCGGAATAATTTTTAAATTTTGTTTCTGGGCAAGATACAAATTAGACAGGGTTTGGGCTTGAATCCCCTGGCTGGCATCAACTAAAAGAATTACTCCTTCTACGGCAACCAGAGAACGAGAAACTTCATAAGAAAAATCAACATGGCCGGGCGTATCAATAAAATTTAGAATATACTCCTGGTCATTTGAATTATAACGCATGGTAACCGGTTGAAGTTTAATGGTAATCCCCCGCTCTCTTTCTAAAGGCAAGCGGTCAAGATACTGGGGCTGCATTTTCTCTTTGCTGACTGTTTGGGTTAATTCCAAAAAACGGTCAGCCAAAGTTGACTTGCCGTGGTCAACGTGAGATATAACGCAAAAATTGCGGATATTGTCATTTACCATAATATCCATGTTATTGAATTTAGAATTAAATGTCAATTCCAGAAAATAATTGGGGACAGTTTATTTAAAAATCTGTCCCCTTTTAAATCTTCTTTTCCAAAGCCAAAATCTTTTCCTGGATGGATTGTTTGCCTTCGTTTAAGCGAACCGCAATCACTGGAATCTCCGGATGTTTTTCCATGTGTTTCCTGACCCAATTTCTTCCGGTCACAGAGAAAGAACAAACGCGATAAACATCATCTACATAAATAAATAGGAAATCTATCCCGATTAGATCAGCATAACTTAATTTTTTTGACCAAAAATAATCCCGAATTTTTCTTTTGTTTTTTAAATCTTCAAGCGCGGCAAGCACTTTTTTTTCTATTTTATCTCCAATTTTTTGTTCTTCTTGCTGGCTTTTAATTTTTTCTTGAACTTTTGGCCTGATTCTCGCCATAAAATCTGCCTGCTGAACCTCCTTGGGAAACAATGTCTCCCAATCCTTTCTCGTAAAAACTTTCCTTTTTCTCTTTTTTTCCATTTTACATCCTCCCTTTCTATTAATTTATTTTAAAGAACCTCTTTTCTTAATTTTAACATCTTTTTAAAAATTGTAAAATCCTTTTGTTTTTAATTCTTTTTACAATCACTTGGGTAATGACTTCCACTTCTTCAAACCTAAAAGCCAAAGTGGTGATTAAATAAAACAGAATCCCGCTAAGGGCGGCAACAACTGTCTGAATCAAAATTCCCATAAAGGTCTGCATATTAACCCAGGGGCCGACCAAGTATTTAACTGCCTGAACAATCACGGTCATAAAAACAGCTAAAGCGGAAATTTTAAGTAAAGAGATAACAATTTCTTTGCTTGGCAGACGAATAACCTTTTTGTTAAAATAAAAATAAAGGAGGACAAAATTAATTATGGAAGACAGAGAAAAAGCTAAAGCCAAGCCGCCAACGCCAATTAAATCCCCCAAGACCAAACAACCGATAATATTGATTATAAAACCGACAACCGCCGCTTTTACCGGAGTTTTTGTATCCTGAACGGCATAAAAAGCCCGGGCAAAAACCGGAATTAAACTCTGAGCGAAAAGAGAAAGAGAAAACCAACCCAAAGTTTGGGCGGTTAAAACCGTGTCTCGCCAAGTAAAAACGCCGGCGCCTAAAATTAGGCGAACAATCTGCGCCCTTAAACACAGGATTAAAACCGTAGCCGGGATAATTAAATAGAGAATCCTCCTGATTGTCCGGGAAAAGCAATCAACAAAAGATTTTTTATCTCCTTCGGCAAAACGCTGGCTTAAAAGGGGAAAAATGGAAATGGCCAAAGAAATTCCAAAAATGCTTACGGGAAAATTAACCAAATTAAAAGCCAGGTTATAAATTGCCACGGCGCCGATGGTAATGCCTGAAGCGATTAAAGTGGTGACAATAAAATTGAATTGTGAAATAGCCAAACCGAAACAACGGGGCAACATTAAAACGCTGATTTTTTTTATTGCCGGGTGGGAAAAATTTAAGACCGGTTGCCAATGATAACCGGTCTTTTTCAAAGCCGGAACTTGAATCAAAAAATGAAGCAAAGCTCCCAAGACCACTCCCCAACCCAAACCGGTATAGCCGATTTTTTTAACTAAAAATAAAATGCCAAAAATAATTCCCAGATTATACATAATTGGCGCCAGACTATAAGCTAAAAACCGACGGAAAGAATTTAAAACGCTGCCGGCGACATTACTAAGAGTAAAGAACAAAGTACTCAATAACATAATTCTAGTCAAAGAAACCGTCAGATTTTTAGTTTCTTGACTAAAACCCGGCACCATATAATTAACCAAAACCGGGGCGGATAA
>CAZCKV010000004.1:0-3923 GCA_964499385.1 uncultured Gammaproteobacteria bacterium
AAGCCAGTCTGGGTATAAGCCAATTAAAGAAGCTGGATGGGTTTATTAAAGCCAGACGCCAAATTGTCGGCTGGTACAAAAAAGAGTTGGAAGATATTAAAGAGATTATTTTGCCCCAAGAATTAAAAGGAAATTTTAGTTTCTGGCATATTTATGTAATTAGAGTGAAAGATAAAAAAAGCAGGGATGAGTTAATAAAATACTTAAAAGAAAATGGGGTGGGGGTTAATTTCCATTATCCGGCGGTTTATTCCCACCCTTTTTACAGAAAGAATGGATACAAAAAAATAAAATTAGATAACGAAGAGGAATATTATAAAAGTTGTATAACTTTTCCTTGCTTCGTCCAATTAAAAAAAGAAGATATTCATTATATGGCGGATTTATTAAAAAAGTTTTTCGCAAAATTAAAATAGTTAATAATAATGCATGAAAGTAATTAAATTAACCACTGATAAATACAAAGAATGGGATGAATTTTGCCTAAAAAGCGATGATGCCTGGCTGCAGCATACTTCCGGATGGCTGAAGTTTTGCTTGGATTACAAGCCGGAATTGAAATCGGAGTCAAAATATTTTATGATTTTTGATGATAACCGGCTTATTGCTATATGCCCCTTAATGTTAGAAACGAACAACGGAAACGAAGAGTTTTCTCATACGGGCGGATACTTCGCACCAATGCCCGCTTTGGCCAATGATTTAACAAAGAAAGAGAAGGAAAAAACATTAAAATTTATTTTTAATCACATTGATGACTTAGCCAGCCAGTATCAAGTCAAGAGAGCAATGTTCACCTCTCCAGTGTTAAACAAATCATATATAGAGACCCATGATCAAAAAATTAATTATTTAGTAAGGTTCGGTTATTTTGATTGTTCTTCTATTACTCAAGTCATAGACCTAAGAAAATCTATACAGGAATTGAGAGGAGATATAAGGCATGGGCATGATTCAGACATTGATAAGTCGTCAAAAATTTTAGAAGCGGAGATTTTTTATAAGGATAATATTAGTAAGGAAGCATTTGATAAATATGTTTATTTACATCGCAAAGCAGCTGGAAGGGTTACGAGGCCCAAATCTACCTTTGATGTTCTTTATGATTTTATCAAGATGGGTAATGCCTTTTTAGTAGGAGCAAAAAAAGATAATGTTTTTGTGGGGTTTTCTTATTTCGCATTATATAAAAATAATACTGGTTATGGCTCCGCCTGTAATGATCCCGACATGAAAAAAGGCATTGCCATAGGGCATTTTCTCCAGTGGGAAGCTATAAAATGGATGAAAGAAAAGGAATGCAAGTTTTATGAAATAGGCTGGATGAATTATGGAGCTACGCTTTCTCATTTTCCCAGCAGGAAAGAAATTGAGATTGGCAGGTTTAAAAGAGGCTTTGGCGGATTTGCCGTTCCAGTATTCCAAGCGGAAAAATATTATGACAAAAAATATTTCATGGAAGTTTATCAATCAAGGATTAAAAAATTAGCTGATTCCATGGAAGAAAATTATAATTAAGTTTAATCCTTCTATTTAATAGATTTAAAATTTAAAATAAAAATTTAAAATAAAAATTATGAATGATATTCCGTTTAATAAAAAGGGCAATCCGCTTCTGCGTCCGGTTTCTTTTGAGGAAGCGAAGTCTTATTCTCCTTGGCCAAATCGTATTTTAGGAATAGATGGCTGGAGAAAAGAGCAGAGAACTCCTAGTGATATAATTAAAGAATATAACGATATCTGGTACAAAGAGGCGTTGGATTATTACAATAAGCATTCCGATCTGTATCAAAACAAAAGAAATTCCGGAGGAGCGGTCGTTGTTATAAGGGATATTGAAAAATACGCATCAAAAAATTTGCAAGAAGCTGATAATGCCATGTCCGGCGACGATAACTTGGTAAGTTTCGGGGACCAGTTATATCTTGGAAATCCATCCGTCTTAAGGCTTTTGGCAAGAAATTATATAACAGAAATAATCGGTTATTATATGCGTTTCTATGGGTTGAAGTCGGTAATTGAAATGGGGAGCGGCATAGGCATAAATCTTTTTAATGTTTTTTTGTATTATGGCGCCGCATATATAAGGGGCGGCGAATTGTGCGGAAACAGCAAAAAATTATCCAACAAGATAGCAACTGATTTCGGAGTGAACGGCGAATTTATTGATTTTGATTATTATAAATCGGGAGACATCAACCGTTTATGCGATTACGGAAAAGATTATATTTTGGTTACATCGCATAGCATAGAGCAGCTGCCTAGTTTGCCGGATCATTTTGTGGATGAGATTATCAATTTGAAAAATCCCCCTAAGGCCGTTTTGCATTTTGAGCCGATCCAATTTCCAGAGGCAGATATTTTTGATTCTTATTGCAAAAAATATTCTGAAATAAATTTATATAATCAGGACTTATTTTATAAGCTTAATGATGCTTATAACGCCAAAAAAATAAAGGTATTGCATATCGGAAAACATGTGATGGGATTCAGCGCTTTTAATCCCACCAGTGTTTTAGTTTGGGAACCAATATCTAAACGATAAGAGTATATGCCAAAAATAAAAAAAACTCGGATGTTATTAATCGGTTTTGGGTCAATAGGCAAAAGGCATTACAGAAACCTTAAATTTTTGGGCTATAATAATATTTCGGTTTATGATCCGGCTGACAGCCAATTTAAAAATGAAAAAATTGACCGCTTGAAAGACTTGACCCCGGCTGCGTTAAGGCGGTTTGAAGTGGCATACATTTGCAATCCAAGTCATCTGCATTTATCCACGGCTATAAAATGCGCTAGGGCGGGATTGCATTTATTTATCGAAAAACCCCTGAGCCATAATCTGAAAGGTGTAGCCGCACTATTAAAAATTTGTGGAGAAAAAAAACTCATAAATTTGGTGGCATGTAATATTCGTTTCCATCCCGCCGTTATTTATATAAAAGATTATCTTGAAAAAAATAAATTGGGCGGAACTTATCTAATACATCTGCAAACCGGTTTATATCTGCCCTTTTGGCGTCCCCGGCAGGATTATCGGAAAAATTATGCGGCTAAAAAAGCCAGCGGCGGTGGCATAATCTTGGACGGAGGCATCCATAATTTTGATTTGCTTTTCTGGTTGAATAATTTTTCCCCGGTTCAAGAATATAAGTTAATTTATAATAAAGTAAGCAACCTGAAAATAGAGACTGAAGATTGCTTCGTGGCCAGTTTTAATTTTAGAAATAAAATACAAGCCTCAATCCTGGGCGATTATCTGCAAAAGCCGTATTCCTGGACGATTAAAATAGTCGGCGCCAAAGGCAATTTAGCCTGGGACTTTAAGGAAAATATTGTTTGGCTGATTGACGAAAAAGGCAAAAAAATGCTGAAACAATTTAAAAATTATGATTCAAATAAAATGTATTTGGATGAATGTAGATATTTTATGAGACAAGTTGAGAAAAAGCAAAAAACGTTTAATAACATAGAAAGAGCGGCTAGGGTTTTGAAATATTTGGTGAAAAGATAATATAAATATATGGCGGTAAAAAATTTATGCATCATTCAGGCAAGATACGATTCAACCAGGTTGCCGGGTAAAGTGCTTCTGTCCCTTGGCGGAAAAACCGTTATTGAACAGGTTATATCGCGGGTAAATCAAGCTGAAAAAATTGACAGAATTATTTTAGCCACCACCACCAGAGAAGAAGATGACGCCTTGGAACAAATATGCCTAAAAGCGGGGATAGATTGTTTTCGCGGCAGCGAGGATGATGTATTGGATAGGTATTACCAAGCGGCTAAAAAATTTAAAGCTAAAAATATTATTAGAATAACCGGCGATTGCCCGTTGATAGATCCGGAGATAATAGACAAAGTAATTGATATATATGAAAAGAGCGGCGTTACTTACGCCACTAACGTCATCCCGCCTACCT
>CAZCKV010000004.1:3933-17031 GCA_964499385.1 uncultured Gammaproteobacteria bacterium
CCGACGGGCTGGACACAGAAATCTTTTCCTTTTCTGCATTGAAAAAAGCTTGGCGGGAAACCAACATGGCTTCGCAAAGGGAGCATGTTACTGTCTATCTGTGGCAGAATCCGGGAATTTTCAAACAGAAGCATTTAAATAATGAAATTGATTTGTCAGCGCGCCGCTGGGTTTTAGACAATCAGGAAGATTATGAATTCATGAAACAGGTTTTTTTTAAATTGTATCCGGTGAAGCCAAATTTTAAGCTAGCTGATTTATTGAAGTTTTTTGTGGACAATCCGGAGATTGAAAAAATAAATAATATGATTAACAGGAATGAAGGGCTGAAAAAATCAATTAGAGAAGATAAAATTATTAATAAATAATTTTATATAATAATATGAAATTTGATGAATCAAAAGCATTATTGAAACAAGCTAAAAAATTAATCCCCAATGCCAGCCAGACTTTAAGCAAAGGCTACAAAATGTTCCTTGAAGGTGATTTCCCCTTATTTGTCTCCCGAGCTAAGGGATGTTATATATGGGACGTGGATGGCAATAAATATATAGATTATACCTGTGCCTTGGCGCCGATTATAATAGGCTATAGCAATGATGAAATCAACCGAGCTATCGTTAAGCAGCTTAAAGATGGCATTACATTTTCCCTACCGCATAAAATTGAAGTGGAGCTGGCCAGAAAGTTGGTTGAAATTATCCCTTGCGCCGATATGGTCCGTTTTGCTAAAAACGGCATGGATGTAACTTCGGCCGCGGTGCGCATCGCGCGGGCTTATACGGGCAAAGATATAATTTTGAGAGGCGGTTATCATGGCGGGCAGGATTGGTATTTAGCCAGCCAGCCGCCACAGGATTGGGGCGTGCCCAAGGTATTGAAAAAATATATTGAAGTATTTAAATATAACGATATTGCCGACTTAAAAGCGAAAATCGCAAAACATAAAAATAAAATCGCTGCTGTTATTATGGAACCGGTGCCCATGGAAGATCCTAAGAAGGGTTATCTTGAAGCGGTAAGAAAAATTACCCGCCAAAACGGCATACTACTTATCTTCGACGAGATTGTTACCGGCTTCAGGATGGCGTTGGGCGGAGCCCAGGAATATTACAAGGTTGTGCCGGATTTAGCTTGCTTCGGCAAAGCCATGGCTAATGGCATGCCCATCTCCTGTATTGTCGGCAAAAGAGAGATTATGGCTAAAACCGAAAATGTTTTTTTCTCAACAACTTTTGGTGGAGAAACCTTATCTATGGCCTCGGCCCTAGCCACGATTGATTTTATTAAAAAGCACAATGTATTGAAACATAATTGGCGTATGGGCAAAATGTTATATAACGGCCTGAATGAATTAATTAATAAATATAAAATTAAAGCTCATCTTATTGGCCAAATATTTAAGTTCAAAATTATTTTTAATAATCAGAACGGCAGTGAATCAAATATAAAAAAATTATTTTTTCTGCAACAAACGGCATTTAGAGGCGTATTTTTTGGCACTTCAACCGAATGCAATTACAGCCATCAGGGAAAGGACATTAACTTTACCTTAAAAGCGTCAGAAGAGGTGTTTAGAATAATGAGAGAATATGACGATGAAGAAACGAAAATAAAAAGATTAATTAAAGGAAAAATTCCAATTAATAAATTTTTTAGAGACCAGCGATGAAAATATCAATTTTCCAGCCAACTTATCTGTCTTGGGTCGGTTTTTATAAGGCCATTGATTGGGCGGATAAATATGTTTTTTTGGATGATGTTCAATATGAAAACCATTCATGGCAAAGCCGCAACCGTATTAAATCAAGTCAGGGGGAGCTTATGTTAACTATTCCTATAGTCAGGAATTTTCCGCAAAATATAAATCAGGTAAAAATCAATTATTCACGCGATTGGATAAAAGACCATTTAAAATCAATCCAGATGAATTACAGTCGAGCGAGTTTTTTTAAGGAGTTTTTCCCATTGTTAGAGTCTTTTTATCAAGCTAAACCGGTAGGCTTGCTGGAGTTGAATGTTAGTATTATTAAGGGAATATGTGAATTTTTGGATATTAAAACTGATTTCTATTATTCTTCCGCTTTGGGCATAAGTAGCGATTTTAAACAAAATGATAAAGTTGTGGCAATTTTAAAAAAAATGGAAGCCGATCAATATTTGTATGCTGAGGGGGCATGGGGGTATATGGAAAAAGAAATTTGGCTCTATGATAATATCAAATTGATCCCGTTAAAATTTGATCACCCGGTGTATGGCCAGCTCTATGGAGAATTTATTCCTTATCTTTCGGTTATAGATTTGATTTTCAATTGCGGCCAAGCCGAAGCCTCGGCTATAATAAAGAATATTAAATTATAAACAATATGGATGAAATAATTTACCAAGGTGACAAATACCAAGTGAAATTCGATAAAGAATACGGATATTGCCATCTTTACCCAATCCCTTCAAGGTCTGAATTGAAAGAATATTATGATAAGCAATTTTATAGCGCGAACTACGGCAAGCAAATAAATGATAGTTCTAAAAAAGTGCAGGAAGAGGAATCGGAGTTTTTTTTAATGCAGTATGAGGATATATTGGAGATAATTAATAAAAAAGCGCCAGGAAAGAAAATTATTGATATTGGTTGCGGGTACGGTAATTTTTTAAAATTTTGCCAAGAGCGCGGTTATGAAGTTTTTGGCCTAGACCCTTCGCCGGAGGCGGTGGATAATGCCAAGGAAATGGGTATCGAAGCAATTAAAGCTGATATTGAAGATATAAAAAATAAAGTAAATAAAAAATATCATACGGCCGTAATGCTGAATGTATTTGAACATTTGTGCGAACCATACCGGACATTACGAGATATAAGGGAAAATATATTGGAAGACAATGGTTTACTTATTATTAGGGTGCCAAATGAATTTAATAAATTACAGATTATCGCTAACGAGGAGTATAATTTAAAATCCTGGTGGGTGAGCGCGCCGCAACATATAAATTATTTTACCGTTCCGCATTTGGTAAATTTGGTTAATAATTGCGGATTTGAAGTTTTCTTAAAAGAATCTACGTTCCCCCTGGAAATGTTCATCCTCTTTGGGGAGCAGTATGTCGGTAATTTCGCCCTAGGGAAGGCGATCCATGAAAAAAGGGTGCTTTTTGAAAAGACCATCAAAAAATACGACAATGATTATAAGAGAAAGATGTTTCAAAAATTCGCTGAAATTGGTCTGGGGCGGGAGATAACCGTCTATGCGCGTAAAAAATAATATAAAATAAGAAATAAATTTATGGAATTTATAAAAACAGGAAAATATTTGCAGGGAGATTTTAAAAAGCCGATCTCTTTTGAAGAAATAAAATCGCTTGAGAGGATTAAAGTCAACCAAAAATTGGAGTTGCTGCCCGGAGATGATAATTTTAATTTGCTCAAGAAATACGGGGAAATGGGGTTGAAGATAATTCCAATCAGGAGATATTCAGATAAAGATTGGTCGCAAAGAAAAGACTTTCCAAACAGGATTTTATTAGAGATAACTTCTCGCTGCAATTATAATTGCCGTATGTGCCCGCGCCAAAATTTAAAAAGGCCGAAAATCAATATGGATAAAAATTTGTGTTTTAAAGTTTTGGATGAACTGGATGAAAATGGCGTTGAAGGAGTCTGGTTATTTCATTTGGGCGAACCTATAATGCATCCTGGCTGGAAAGAAATTGTTGAATACGCCGGAAATAAAAAAGGGATCCACATGCTTTGGTTTAGCACCAACGGTTACGCCTTTGATTATGACTGTGCCGATTATGTCTTGAAATCCAACATCACTTTCATGAATTTTTCCTTGCACGGCACCAACGCGGAGACGTATGGCTATGTCTCGCCTAAAGAGAATTACCGAATAGTCAGGAAGAATTTTGATTATTTGTTAAGCCGGAAAAAAGAACTGGGGAAGGGGCCGATTTTTCACATCCAAATGATTGACCAGGAAGGCACGCACGATAATATTAATGAATTTTTAGAGACTTTTTATGATAGCGGAGAGATAGTGAGCATAAATACTCTGGAATACGTTAATTTGCCGAATAACCTATATGGCTTGAAGAGGGAGAGGCCGCCAGTTGTAAAAAAATGCAATCGCCTCTCAAGAGGTGATTGTTTTATCGTTTCCAACGGCGATGTGCAGCCATGCGATGCCGCTTATAATAGTGAAATTTTATTGGGCAACGTAAAAGATAAATCAGTTTATGAAATATGGAATTCCGGCATGAGGAAAGAAATGATTGAATTAAATGATAAAGAGGAATTGTATAAAATAGAACATTGTCGGAAGTGCACTGATTATGATTTGTAAATTCATATAAAATGAACAAGATTATAATAAAAAAACCAAAAGGAAAAAGGGAAATAGGACCAGGGAAGCCGGTTTTTATTGTTGCCGAGATGTCCGGCAATCACAGCCAATCATATGAACGGGCGTTGAAAATTATTGATGCCGCGGCTGACGCCGGAGTTGATGCCATTAAATTGCAAACTTATACGGCTGACACCATAACTCTTGATTGCCATAACAAATATTTCCAAATAAAAGACGGCGGATTATGGTCGGGACGATCTCTCTATGAATTATACCAAAAAGCTTACACTCCTTGGGAATGGCAACCAAAATTAAAGGCCTATGCTGAAAAACGGGGTTTAATATTTTTTTCCAGTCCTTTTGATGATACCGCTGTTGATTTTTTGGAAAAAATGAGAGTTGAAATTTATAAAATCGCATCCCTAGAAGTGGTTGACATTCCTCTTTTGAAACGTATTGGCAAGACCAAAAAACCCGTTATTATATCTCGCGGCGCGTCCAATAGGGAAGAAATTAAGTTGGCCATCAAAACCCTAAAAAATAGCGGATGTCCGCGGATTGCCGTTTTACAATGCGTGAGCTCATATCCGGCAAAGCCGGAATATATGAATTTAAAGACTATTCCTGACATAGCCAAAAGGTTTAGAGTTGTTTCCGGCCTTTCCGACCACACCTTGGGAAACGCAGTTAGCATTGCCGCGGCAGCTTTAGGCGCTTCAATCATAGAAAAGCATATTACTTTATCAAGAGATGATAACGATGTTGATGGCGCTTTTTCCCTAGAGCCCGATGAATTTAAAAATTTAGTAAAAGATATTAGAACGGTTGAAGGCGCGTTGGGTCGGCCTGCCTACGGCGCGGGTATAAGCGAGACAGCATCCGTAACTTATAGAAAATCGCTTTTTGTGGCGAAAGATATTAAAAAGGGAGAAAAATTTACCAGTGAAAATATTCGTTCTGTCAAGCCGGGGTATGGGTTGGAGCCTAAATATTATAAAAAGGTTTCGGGTAAAATCGCCAAAGCCGATATTAAAAAAGGAACACCGCTTAGTTGGAAGCTAATAAAGAATTAAGAAAGGCAGAACCTTTCCCCGTATATTTGGGTAAAAAATAAATTTATGAATATTAAATTAATTCCATTCTCTAAGGTGCATCTTGAACCTTCCCGCCAATGGATGAATGACAAGGAGATATGCCAGCTGTTCAACCGCGTTTATAGACCATTAACAGTATCGGCGCAACAGAACTGGTTTAAAAAAATCATGAAAGACACGACACAGCTTATTTTAGCGATCGAAGCCGGAGGAGTTTACGTGGGTAATGTCGGATTAAAAAACATGGATTCGGTTAATAAGAGATGCGAATTTTATATTTTCATTGGTAATAAAGAATATTGGGGAAAGGGCGTGGGAACTGAAGCTACGAATATGGTCATTGACCGAGTAAAAAAAATGAAAATGCATAAGATATATTTGCATGTAGACGAAACTAATATCGCGGCGAGGAAACTATATAAAAAGACCGGTTTTGTTGAGGAAGGAGTTTTAAAAGATGAGTTGTTCCGAAATGGAAAGTATATTAACATGATTCGAATGGCATATTTTTTATAACGAACTATAGCGGAAATGATAATAAAGATCAAAAATAAAAAAAATAATCAAAATATGGTAAAAACAGGGATTGCCGTTCTTGGGGGCTATTTAAAAAAAGAAAGAAATGGCAAATGGAGGACGAGTAATTTTGAAGAAAAGGGCGATAAATTCGGCATAGTAGGGGATAGATTACGGGTTTTAGCCGCTTTTTATTTATTCGCGAAAAATCCAAAACAAATTTTGTTAGCTGTGGGAGGCAAAGGGCAATTGCGCGGAAAGCCGGGCGTACCGACATTAGCGGAAGTGATTAAGAATGAGTTGGCGGAATTAGGAATATCGCCAAGAAAAATTATGAAAAAGAGCAATTCTAATAATACTTATCAGCAATTGCGGGAATTAATGAGAGTTGCCGAAGCCAGGGGCTTTAAGAAGATTATAATTATTTCCAATAAGTATCATTTGCCAAGAATCAGAGCAATGCTAAAAACAGATTCCGCATTAAAGCAAGCGTCTAAAACAGTCATTGTTAAATTGGCAGCGGCAGAAAAAATAATTATTAATAATGATAGGAGCCGGTGGCAGAAAATTATTTCCAAAGCCTACGCTGGCGAGCAGATGAAAAAAAGAATCGCTTTGGAAAAAAAAGGAGCTAAAGATATTAAAAAAGGGAAATATAATTTTAATATATATAATTAATATACTTAATATTTAAACTTAATGAAAAAAAATATTTTTGGTATCGGCGTTGATATTGAGAGTGTTGAAAGATTTAGAGCATTTAAAAAAAATGATAAGATGCTTGGCAAAATTTTTACGCCGAATGAACTTAATTATTGTTTTTCTAAAAAAGCACCCGCCCGACACTTAGCCGTAAGATTTACTGCGAAAGAAGCAATTATCAAAGCAATTAGTTCATTGGGTAAAAAAACATTATCTTTAAATAAAATAGAAATAATAAGAAATATCAATGAAGTTCCAACGGTTAATTTAAAAGAGTATAATGTCAAGATTAGCTTGTCTCATTGTGAGGACAAAGCGATAGCTTTTGCAATAGTAGAAAAAAATTAAAATTATGAAGGATAAACACACGCAAAAAATGGAAAATATCTCTGGTTATTTTAAGGAATATAATTCTATTAAAAAAAATATTAAGGCGGAAGATAAGAACCAATTTAAAAGGATAAAAATTGCCATATTATCAAGTTCAACTATCCAAGGAATTGAAAAAATTTTGTTCGTTGAATGTTACAAACTCGGAATAATTTCAGAAATATTTGTCGGGGGTTATAAGCAATATTACCAAGAAATATTAGATAAAAGCAGTTCTTTTTATAAATTTAAGCCAAATTTAGTAATTATTAGCATAGATATAATGTCTCTTCTGGGGGATGTGTTTTTTAGCTATTATCAGTTATCAGATGAAGAAAAAAAGAAGTTATTTGAAAATAATATAAATGAAATGATATCACTTGTTGATAAAATCAAACAAAACTTAAATTCTAAAGTTATTTTTCACAATTTTGAAGTTCCAATTAATTCCTCTTTAGGAATTATTGAGAATAAACAAGAATTTGGTTTTGCTGAATTTGTAAAAAAGATTAATTTCGAACTCGAAAAACGGTTTAAGCCAGACAACCAAATATTTATATTCGATTATGATGTTTTTTGCTCCAAATGGGGTAAAAATAATATCATTGATTATAAGATGTATTACTTAGGAGATATAAAAATTAATTTAAAATACCTTCCGAAATTATGTAATGAATATATTTCATACATAAAACCATTAATGTCTATAACAAAAAAATGCATTGTTTTGGATTTAGATAATATTCTCTGGGGTGGAATTATTGGAGAAGATGGTTTAGAAGGAATAAAATTAGGTCCAAATTCAGAAGGAAGGTCTTTCGTTGAATTTCAAAGATACCTTTTATCCCTGTTTAATAGAGGAGTTATTTTAGCGATTAACAGCAAAAATAATCCAGAAGATGCGTTAAGCGTAATAAAAAAACATCCTTATATGATTCTTAGAGAGGAGCATTTTGCATCAATTAAAATTAATTGGGATGACAAAATATTTAACATGAAAATAATCGCCGAAGAGTTAAATATTGGATTGGATAGTCTTGTGTTTTTTGATGATGATAAACTAAACAGGGAAATAATTAGAGCCGCGCTGCCCGAAGTAGAAGTCGTTGATTTACCCGAAGATCCATCCTTATATCTGAAAACTTTAATGGAGCTAAATGATTTTAATTCATTTCACTTTTCCGAAGAAGATAAAAAGAGGGGCGCAATGTATGCAGGTCAAAGAAAAAGACAAGAGCTTAACAAAACAACTACGGATATAACAAAATACCTGAAAGCATTGAATATGAAAGTAATTATAGAGCAAGCAAATTCTTTTAATATTCCCAGAATATCACAACTCACGCAAAAAACTAATCAGTTTAATATGACTACGAGGAGATATTTAGAAGAGGATATAAAAAAGTTATCAGAGAGTGATAATTTTCTGATTTTTTCTATTAAGGTAGAAGATAAATTCGGAGACAATGGGATAACTGGCGTGGCAATAATAGAGAAGAAAGAAAAAAAATGGATAATTGATTCATTTTTATTAAGTTGTAGAATAATTGGTAGACGAGTGGAAGAAACTATGCTAGCGTATATATTAGAAAAAGCTAAGAAAGAAAAGGCAGAGACCTTAATTGGAGAGTTTTTTTCAACAAAGAAAAACATCCCCGCAAAAGAATTTTATAAAAAAAATGGTTTTAAACTGATTAAAGAAAAAGAGAGTACGCAATGGTGGGAATTTTCGATTGAAAAAGAATATAAATATCCTAAATTTATTAAAATAATAAAAAAATATGAATAAAAACAATATAAAGGACATGAGTTCTGATGAAGAGAAAAAAAATAGAAGCAATTTAAAGTCATTATTTGACGATTGTCCTATTAATGAAAATGAAATATTAAGTAATCTTGGATTATTTATTAACAGACAATCATTATCAAGAATTTTGTTCATGCATGAATTGTATAAACAAATAATCAATGTTCACGGAGTAGTAATAGAATTCGGTGTTAGGTGGGGTCAAAGCTTGGCTTTATTTCAAAGTTTTAGGGGCATCTACGAGCCTTATAATTATAATAGAAAAATTATCGGTTTTGACACTTTTGAGGGTTTCCCAAGAGTATCAGAAAAAGATGGAAATTTAAAAAAGGGTGATTTTTCGGTTACCAGCAATTATGAAATATATTTACAAAAAATATTGGATTATCATGAATCAGAAAGCCCAATCTCTCATATTAAGAAATATGAATTGATTAAGGGAGATGCATGTGAAAAACTTGCAGAATATTTAAAAGAAAATCCTGAAACTATAATTGCATTTGCATACTTTGATTTTGATATATACGAACCTACAAAGATATGTCTTGAATTAATTAAAGGGCATTTAACAAAAGGTTCAATAATAGGATTTGATGAACTTAATGCAAGAGATTATCCTGGTGAAACGATAGCTTTAAAGGAGGTATTCGGATTAAATAAATATAAAATAATTAGATCTCCGTTAAGTTCATTCCAAACTTATATAATATTTGAGTAAATGATAAAAATGAAACAATTAAGAAAAATATTAGCAAACATATTGGAAATTGATGAAAATCAAATTACAGATGGAACATCTCCAGAAAATGTAGAAACTTGGGATTCATTCAACGGATTAATGTTAATATCTGAATTAGAGAATGAGTTCAACGTTGTATTCACAATGAATGAAACGAGACAAATTAAAAATGTAGGTGATATAATAACAATTTTAAGTAAACATGGCGTAAAATTTATTAGAGAGTAGTATGAAAAATATTAATAAAACCAATATTTTATTGGATGCGACATTTCACCATTTAGGATTAGCCGTTTCCTCGATTGAGGAATAATTAGATAAGATATATGATCCGATACAAAAAGTTACAGTTGCGTTCATTAATATGAATGGCATAAGAGTTGAACTTATAAAACCAGAAGGTATTGACTCTCCTGCTAAAAATTTTGTTGGAAAAGGCATTTACCATTTATGTTATGAAGTTAAAAACATTCAAAAGTGTATAGATGATGCAGAAAAAAATGGATTTAAATGTATCTCATCACCTACACCCGCAAAAGCTTTCAACGAAAAAGAAATTGCATGGTTAATTAGCTCTAAATATGGACTGATTGAGGTGTTACAAAAATGAAAAATTTAAATACTATTACAAAAGCTTACCAAAAAAATTGGCAAAAAAAGATACTTGATAAAGGAAGAATTGAGTCTCAAAATAGAGTTTACAACACTTTTGCAAAATTATTTAGTAAAATAATTAATACTCCTTTTCAAGGAATGATTTTAGATTTGGGTTGCGGAGATGGATCATTAGTTAAAGTTCTTAATACTAAAAAAAATATTACCGCTGAAGGGATAGATATTGATAGAGGTATAAATTTTGAAACAGATGAACTCCCATTTAAAGATAATGAATTTGATATAATAATTATGTATTCAGTAGTTGAGCATATTCATAACCCTGGAAACATATTTACTGAAGCTAAAAGAATTTTAAAACCGGGAGGAAAAATAATTATAATTACATCTAATTTCGATTTATCTAATTTGTTTACTTGCGATAGAAGTTTTTATTGCGACCCGACACATGTTCAACCATATAATTTTGTCAGCATAGAATATCTAATGAAACTGTATAAATTTAAAAAGAGATTTATTGGATTGTGGACAGTAAATAAGTCTAGTTTTTTATGGAGACTACCTACAAAATTACAATTTTATATTGGAGCATTGTTGCCTTTTAATGGACAAGCAAAATTTGTCCCGTCTTTTTTAAAAGGGAAATCAAAATCAATGATGTGTATATTTGAAAATGAATAAATCAATTTTTACTTACAATAAAAAAGAATATCATGTGAGGGATATAATTGATGTTCTGAAACAAACCGGAATCAAAAAAGGGGATTCCGTTTTTGTGCATTCTGATCTCAAATCGTTTGGAAAACTTAGCGATAAGATAATAAGAAATGACTTTCTCGAGTCATTTATAGAAGCTTTAAAAAAGACAGTAGGAGAAGATGGAAATATAATAATGCCAACATTTTCATACAGTTTTTGCAAGAAAGAAATATTTGATCCAGAAATAACTCCTTCAACCGTAGGAATCTTATCGGAATATTTTAGAAAATTAAAGGGAGTAAGTCGAAGTATTGACCCTATTTTTTCAGTTGCCGCTCTTGGTCCCAACAAAGAGTACTTTACCGATGTAGGAACAAATTGTTTCGGAGAAAAATCTATTTTTGAGAAACTTTATGATAAAAATGTAAAAATCGTATTTCTAGGAGAAACTTTTGACATAACATATATACATTTTGTTGAGCAAAAATGTGGCGTTCCTTATAGATTTATTAAAAAATTTAAAGGTAAAATAAAACTTGAAAATGAATTAAAGGAATTTGTTTTTGATTATAATGTTAGACCGCTGGATAAAAATGTTAGTTATAATCTTGAGGGGATTGCGGATTTTTTGGAGAATAAGGGAGTTCTAAAAAAAGTTGAGATTGGAAACAGTAAAATAAGAGTAGTAAACGCAGTTGACGCATTTAATGTGTTGAAAAGAGGCTTGGAAAATGACATCAATCTATTGTTGAAAGAGAGGCCTGAAGTAAATAATGGCTATCATTTGGCCCATGAAACAGGAGAAAATATGTATAATCTAGTTAAGAGGCTGTTTCCTATATGTAGAAGCATTACCGGAAATGGGGTCAGGGAAACCTTGAATCTTATTAAAAAACATATCCCTTTGAATATTCATGAGGTAGCAACCGATACGAAAGTTTTTGACTGGACTGTGCCTAAAGAATGGAACATAAAAGACGCTTATGTCAAAAATTCAGCCGGGAAAAAGGTGATAGATTTCAAAGAATCTAATCTTCACGTTCTGAATTACAGCGTTCCAATAAAAAGGAAGATGAAACTGAAGGAATTGAAAAAATATCTTTTTACCCTGCCTGATTATCCGGACTGGATACCATATTTTACTTCATATTATAAGGAAGAATGGGGTTTTTGTTTATCTCACAATGAATTTCGGCATCTCAAAGAAGGAACATACGAGGTTTTTATTGATTCAACTCTTAAAAAAGGCCATCTGACTTATGGTGAACTCTTTTTACCGGGTAAGAAAAAAGATGAAATTTTATTAACTTGCTATATTTGCCATCCTTCTCTTTGCAATGATAATTTAAGCGGAATTGCGCTTTTAACATTTTTAGCAAGTTCTTTAAGGAAATTAAAGCTTAATTACTCGTATAGATTTTTATTTATTCCGGAAACTATTGGCGCTATTACCTGGTTAAGCCTGAACGAAAATAAAATTTCAAATATTAAATTCGGCTTGGTCGCCACTTGCGCTGGAGATTCGGGCGATTCAACTTATAAAAAAACTCGGGCGGGTAATACCCTACTTGATAAAATAGCAGAGAAAGTTTTATTAGATAGTGGCCAACCCTATAAAATTATTGATTTTTTTCCTGCCGGAAGCGATGAACGCCAATTTTCTTCGCCTGGTTTTAAATTGCCGATTGGTTCTTTGATGAGAACTCCTTATGGTTGCTATCCGGAGTATCATACTTCGGCAGACAATTTAGATTTTATTAAGGCGGCCAAGCTGCAAGACTCTTTGAATAAGTACTTAGAAATTATTTTTATATTAGAAAATGACGCCAGATTCATCAATCTTAATCCCAAAGGCGAACCGCAATTAGGCAGGAGGGGAATTTACGATATGCTGGGGGGGGTAAGAACGGAAAAAATAGATCAAAGTGCTTTGCTTTGGGTTTTGAATTTTTCCGATGGCCAGAATACTCTCCTGGATATCGCTGTTCGGTCAGGAATAAATTTTTGGTTAATAAAAAAAGCGGCGGGTTTATTATTATCAAAGAATTTGCTAAAAGTAATTAAGTAAGGAGTTAAAAGAGGAGCTTTTTATTATGTGCCGACATTTGTCAGCCCATATACAAAGCCCATGGTTAATTAATATGGATAAACTTAGGGGAAAAAGAATATTAATTTTTCAGCAACGTGGATGGGCAATAAATATTGGTCATTTTT
>CAZCKV010000005.1:0-14548 GCA_964499385.1 uncultured Gammaproteobacteria bacterium
GCTTCGCCAGTTTGATTTTCTTTTTCTTTTGTTGACAAACATGAAAGTATTATAACAAAATAGAGAATAATTAAAACCCCCGTCTTTCGATTAAGAGGCGTGCACTTGACAGAAAGGGGAAAATGTGGCATAATAAAGACAATAAATAGTCGGTATGAACAAATGAATGTTTGTTTGTCCGACGACGCTCTTTAAAAATATATATAAACTAAAAATAGGAGACTTAAATCATGAAAACAGACATCTTATTAAACAATGGGGGTATTGCCCTCGAAACGAACGGTCAGGTAAGCATTTCTCAAAGAGGAATAGAAATTAAATGTGACGATAAACCGATTAATGTCAGAATGATAAAAATCGGTTTTGTCTATTTATTAATAGACTGTTCTGGCAGTATGGCTGGCTCAAAGCTTGAACAAGCTAAAACAGGCGCTCTAGATTTTGCTAAAAACGCTTTAACAAAGGAATATGTTACTGGTTTGGTTAAATTTGGGTCTGTTGCTACTCATATTTGCGAACCTATTGAAAACACGGAAATCTTAAAGAAACATCTGGAGTCGATTAGTATTGAGGGAAGCACCAATATGACCGACGCCATTATTTTAACCATTGAGAAACTGCGAAATAGGATGGGTCTCAGGGTGATGGTTATTGTAACTGACGGCCGGCCGGATGATGCGGACTCTGCTTTAGCAGTAGCGAAACAAGCGAAGAAACAGAGGATTGAGATTATTACTATCGGCACAGATGATGCTAATGAGGCCTTTCTTAAAAAGATCGCTTCCAGGGCTGATTTAAATGTCATGGTTTCCAGTAATCAATTAGCGCACGGGATTGTTTCAACAATTAACATGCTTCCCAAGCATCAGAGAGGAGGATAATCATGGAAAAATGGAAAGATTATTATTGGATATTAGACATTAGCCAAAACGCTACTTCAGAAGAGATCCAAAAAGTTTATAGGGCCCATGCTAAGTTTTACCATCTTGACAAAACAATGGAGTTTCCTGATTTTACCCGCAAAAAAATGGAGGAAAGAATGAAAGAAGTGAATGAGGCTTACGCAATTTTGAGTGATCCTGATAAAAGGAGAAAATACGATGCAGAATGGCTTCAAAGAAAAGCGGGGACAAGCGGTTCGCAACAATCAGGTGGTGGTACAGCAATGAAACCGCGGCCCAGAGTGGACCCGTCGTTTATTTCTTTTGATGACGTTGCTCCGGGGACGGTATTGACCGGTTCATTCATTGTTTATAATGATGGCGGCCCTTGTGTTAACTTCTACGTTGATCCTCCTAGTCCTCCTCTGTCCTGGATGAGAATAGCAGGAGCTAAATCTTTAGGCTCCGGGACATTCCCTTTACAGGTAGAGATTGAAGTTGAGGGCCAAGGTTGGGGAACAACCCATTCGGCAGTTTTAAAAGTACGGATGGATGATCAGGAAACGGAAGTTAAAATTCGGTTGCAGATGAAGTCTGAACCAGTACGAACATATTCCCCCTCACAAAAGTCATCGCCGCCAAGATCAACATCAACATCGCCGAGTTATCAATCAGTTCCAAAGAATCAAGGAACTTCCCAGGACATGGGATTGGGTGCTTCTATTGTTGTGGGTGCGTTTGTGGGTGTGTTTCTTTTTCTAGTGATTCTTGCGATTGTAAAAACAGCACCCTTAATGAAAGCAGACCGTGCAGAAATGGCAGAGTTTCGAAAAATGCTAGACGCACAATATGCTCCGGCTGTCGTCAGTGCGCAACCGGCGACTGGAGAGAGTAATATTCTAGGCCGCAAAAAAGATGAAACCGTTAATCCGGAGAAGAAATCATCTTCTGCGACTGTAGGAGGAAATATTACGTCAACCGAAAGTGATATTACTAATCAGGATGGCAATACTTACAAGACAGTGATAATTGGCACTCAAACCGAAATTCTGAGATTAATATCCGGCGGTAAAAACCTGCTGATTGAGTCTCTGGATGGCCAAGCGACAATCGCTGAAGCCAATAAGACTTTCCAAAACTTAATTGATGATGACTTTGAAAAGTGGGGTTTGAATAAGTCCGGACCAGCCACCGACGAAATGTTGGTGGAAGTTTACGAAATAATAGACTGGGGATCAGATGAAGAGATACTTACTTCTTTAACTACTGATCTGGATAAAATAGTGATGTCACAGGCCCAGGTTATAAGGTTTTGTGAAAAATACCCTACCTGGCTTCCTAATAATCGGGACGACTGGGGATATACTTGCTTTTTAATTAAAGCTGACGGCGAATGTTTTGTGCTTCTCGTGGACGTGAACTCGTTCTTCGGCCTGACCGTCTACGTGGACCGCGTTGATAGGGGTGGTCTTCCCTGGCGGCCCATCGCGACTAAGATTCACTTTGTTTTCCCGCAACTTATGCCTTCGGCCAATTAACTTTTGGCGGATTATCACTTTATCCCTCGGATTCTTTGAACTTATGTTCTTGAATTCCGAGGGATTTTTTTGTATAATGAGATTACAGCTTTGAATAATCTGCCGACCATAACTTGCGGATTTTAAGGAGATTGTTATACTTTAGTGGCAATCCTTATCAGAAACAATTTGAAAAAGTTTTTAAAAGGAGTATCATAAGACTATGTTTAACAATGAGAAGACAAAAATTTTAATCAGTTTTTTAATTGTTATTTTTTTAATTACCTCGGGTTTTGGTTGCAAGTGTACGCCTGAAAAACTGGCGGAAAAAATTAAACCCATTAATTTAGTTTATTGGCGGCCTCAAGACGGACAAGACGCTTTTAGCGCCATTATTCAAGGTTTCAAAACATTATATCCCCACGTTTCCATCACTTATAAGGAGATTCGGCCGGAAGAATATGAACAAGCTTTATTAGAGGCTTGGGCTGAAGACAGAGGACCGGACATTTTTTCCATTCCCAATACTTGGTTGGGAAAATATCAGACAAAAATTCTGCCCATAGATCTATCAGGAGAGGTCGTTATCGGAAGAGAAATAATAACCGGAAAAATAAAAAAGGAATCTAAAATTATTGAAGAAAAAAAGAAAGCCCCGAATTTAAGGGAATTAAGGGAAATTTTTGTTGAAACAGTTTCAAAGGACTTAGTCGTTGATAATAAAATTCAGGGCTTGCCGTTGTCTTTGGATATTTTGGTTCTTTATTATAACCGGGACATTTTGAACAGCGCCGGGATTATCAATCCGCCTCAAAATTGGCAGGAATTTGTCAATGACGTTAATATTTTAACTCTTCAGGATCGTTACGGCGATTTCATTCAATCAGGCGCGGCTTTGGGCGCTTCAAAAAACGTGGAAAACTTGACGGACATTCTTTCTTTGCTGATGTTGCAGAACGGGACCTCAATGGCTGAACAGGGTGGCCGGGCAGTATTTGATAAGCCTTTGGCTGACGACCCGGGTTATTTTCCCGGAAAAGAAGCATTAAGATTTTACACCGGTTTTACCGACCCTTACCAGGAGATTTATACTTGGAACGAGAAAATGATAAATTCTTTGGACGCTTTTATTCAGGGAAAAGTCGGCTTCATTTTAGGTTATTCCGATTATTTGCCTGTTATTAAAGAACAAGCGCCAAAATTAAATTTTGACATCGCTCCTGCCCCGCAGATTAGCGGTTCCCTTAAAGAGGTTAATTATACCCGTTATCAAGTGGAAACAGTTTCCAAAAAAAGCGGACATCCCCAAGAAGCATGGGTCTTTATTCTTTATGCCGCGGAGGCGCAGAACGCCCAGACTTTTATTGAAAGAACAAAGCGCCCTACGGCTCACCGAGTTTTAATTGAAAAACAGTTGGAGGATTTTGACTTGGCTCCTTTTGTTAAAGGCGTTTTAACCGCGCAAACATGGTACAGGGGCAAAAACTATTCTTTGGTTGAGGAATCTTTTCAAGAGATGGTTTATAATGTTTTGACCAAGGAAAAGACGATTGACGAAGCGATAAATTATTGCGTTCAAAAAGTTAATTTAACCTATTAAAAATAATGTTAATCCACGAATGATATGCGAATGCCACAGATTTCTAATAATACGAATTCCAAAAAAATAATCATATTAATCCTGGCTATCTGTTTTCTTGCTTTATTTTTTCAAACAGCCAGCGCAGAAAAGTTCACAAGCGAAGCCAATAAAGAAAGTTCTTGTACTTGCGATAACAACGGTAAAAATCTTGTCTGCGATTGTACGTGCCAAGGATCAAACAACGTAAACGATTGTTATGTCGGTTGGTTGATTAATGATCCTGTTTGCGCCTGTTGCGGCGACTGCACTTTAAACAATTTTATAGGTTTGGCAGTAAATGTCGCTGACAAAATTTTGCAATTTTTAGGGGTCTTTGCCCTGTTGTTTATTGTCGTGGGTGGTATAATATGGATAACTTCCGGCGGTTCGGCGGATAAGGTTAAAAAGGGAAAAGACATTATAAAAGGAGCGATTGTCGGTTTGGTGATTGTTTTGATTTCTTTCACCATTGTCAGAATGGTTATGAAAGCGTTGAATACAGAGGAATATTTGCCCACTAATGGAGAAAAATGCACCATAAATGAGAAAAACGACGCCGTTTGCATAGACGTGGGAGTAGAAGACTATAATCAATACAAGAAAGACAACGCGGGCCCGGAAGGTTATATTTGTAAATTTGATAGATGCGTGGGGGAGTCAACTATTTGTTGTAAAAGAGCAACAAAGTAATATTCCATTCAAATGATTAAACAAAAAAGAAAAATTTGTTTTACTCTATTCCTGGGTTTTTTTGTTGTTGTCAACTTCTTTTTGTTTGGTTTTGTCCAAGCCGAAGACATTCCGTCTCTGACAGACCCTTTGAAAAACAGAGACATACCTGATTTGGTCGGAGGCATTATTCAATATGTGCTGGGCATTATCGGCATCTTGGCTCTGGTAATGTTTATCTACGGAGGAATTCTTTGGATGACTTCCGGCGGTTCGGCGGAAAAGATTAAAAAAGGAAAAGATACGATTGTCTGGGCGGTTTTGGGTTTGGCAATTGTGTTTCTCAGTTACGCAATTGTGAATTTTGTTCTAAAGGCGTTTGTCTAGAGAAAGAGATATACACATTCAAACCCTTGACTTTTCACCTTTTATAGATTATTGTGAAAGCATATTGACCCCTGTATTGTTTTGTGTTTAAATGATAAATAATTAATAAATATAAAATAAACAACCGAGTACTAAATACTTTTAGTGCTTGGTAAAGGTCGCGATATAAAATACTCAGGGAGGGTTTAAGGAGTAATATAGGATTTTAAATGAAAAAATATTTACCTTTAGTCCTTTTAATTGCTTTAGTTTTGTTTCCGTCCGTCGCCTTGGGACAGTTAAATTTGGGGAATGCCTATTTGAACAATTTTGGAATAGGCGCGGGTTACGGAGGAGCCAGCTTAACCGACGTTGTTGGCAGAATTATTAAGATTGTTTTGAGTCTTCTTGGTTTAGTGGCGGTTGTTTTGATCGTTGTCGGCGGATTCCAATGGATGGCTTCAGGCGGGAACGAAGAGAAAATCAAAGGCGCCAAGAAATTAATGTCAGCCGCTCTTGTTGGTTTGATAATTATCATTCTTGCTTACGCCGTTGCCACTTTTATAGTAAGCAATTTGACTAACGTGACAAATTAGTTTTATTGGTTTATGAAATACCTTGGTAAGAGGAGACAAACATTGTGTCTTTTGGTTTTGCTTATAATCACTTTTTCTTTAGTGGGCGGTTTTTTGTTTCAAAAAACCGCTTTCGCGCAGATAGATGAACTGACAAATACGGCTAAACGAGCGGGACTGGGAACGGAAACGGAAGTTTCGGCAATTGTCGGCAAGATAATCGGAATCGTCCTTACTTTATTGGGAATAATTTTGCTGGTTTTAATCATTGCCGGCGGCGTAATGTGGATGACGGCCGGGGGCGGTGAAAATCAGATAAAAACGGCAAAAGCGATGCTTAGAAACGCTTTCATCGGTTTGATAATTGTCATTCTGGCTTATGCGATTTCCCAGTTTGTTATTGCCAATTTGAGCAAAGTAACCGAGTCGCAAGAAGTGCAATCGGAGCCGTAATAAAGTGTTAAATAGAAATTAGTTTCAATCAAAATTAAAATTAACAGGAGCGCGGTTTTTTAAAGCCGCGCTTTTGTCTTAATAATTTCTTTCAAATAATTAAAACTGAGTTTTAAGATTTTTACTTTTGTTTTTCTTTGTTTTTCCTGTGTCCAGACAACGGGAATTTCTTTAATGGGAAAATTGAAATGATGGGCGACAATCAAAAGTTCTATGTCAAAAAACCAGTCGTTATTTTTTGTTTCAGGAATAACCTCTTTTATTACTTTTGGCGACACAGCTTTAAACCCGCAAGCCGCGTCAGTTATTTCAAGACCAAAAAAGATTTTAAGAATAAAATTAAAAATCCAAGAAATAAAAGAACGAACGATAGAACGTTCTGTTATACTCTGTTTTTGATTGCGAGAACCGATGACCAGATGATATTTTTCTTGGTCTATGCCTTTAATCAATTCCGGGATGAATTTTAATTCGGTTGAAAGGTCGGCGTCCATGAAAATGTTAACGTCGCCGGGATAATTTTGCCAGGCCTTTTTAATGGCTCCTCCTTTTCCTGCCGCGCCAAGGTGAAAGTATTCTAAATTGGCGTATTTTTTCTTTTTTTCTTCAATTATTTTAACGGTTTGGTCAGTTGATCCGTTGTCAGCGACAATAACCAAATATTGATAATTCTTGAGTTCTTTTCGGCAAAAGTCAAAAAGTCGGTCAAGTTTTTGGCCAATAATCTTTTCTTCATTGAGAGTGGGAAGAGTAATGACGATTTTCATAAAAATTAGAGATTGACTCTATAAACACCAACCAAATTGTTTTCAAAAACTTTTTTTAGATATTCTTTCTTTTCCGGCTGGAAAAGATGGTCTTCTTTATAAATCAAAACGTAATTTAAATTATTTTCTTTTAAAAATTTTTGCTTTTTTTGATCATAATCGTTGGTTTCAAAAAACCAGTCAACCTCTTTTATTTTTCTGGCGAAATAAGCCGTTTCGCACCCGTGACCGGCATAAACCTTTCTGACGGCAAAAGCGGGGACAAGATTGTTGATTTCTAAATCAGGAGAGCTGAGGACGGCGGAATTTTTCAAAGAATTTTCTTTCAACCAGGTCATTGAGGCAATGATTTCCTGCCGAAGAGAAACGCTTTTGTGGCTGAAGAAAATTATGTCTTGAGAAACAATAAAAATGTTTGAACAGGTAAAAAGAAATATGAACAAGACAATCCAGAGAAATTTGTTTTTTAAAAAAATAAATTTCTCTTGTCTTTTTATTTTTTGATAAAGAACAAAAACGCCAAAAGCGGCTAAGATACAAATGACTAAATGAAGGCCTTCAGACATTCTTCTTTGCAAGGGGAAAGGAAGATAAATGAGCGTGATTTGGGCCAACAGCCAGGTAATCAAAAAAAGAGAAAAATGATTTATTTTTTTGTTTTTTACAAGAAAATAAATGCCAATTATGACGAATGGCCAGAGTAGACCATAACTGATAAGAAAAGGTATGAAAGGAGGCGTGAAACCTACGGGGATTGCTTGATTTATCCGCTGAATAGTCAGCCAATGGGAAGATGACAGCCAATAATAATATAAAAGGGAAGGTAAAGTAATAATAAAAAACACAAGGCCGTATTTAAAGAACATCCAGTTTATTTTTTTTTCTTGGAAAAAAAGAGCCAGCCAGAACATTCCCAAAACGAAAAAAATAGTGGGAAAGTGATAAGGATGGATTTGAAAAAGGACAAGGCCGGATACACCGGCGAATATGGCATATTTATAATTTAGCCATAAAATTTTAAACCTTTTAAATTTCAAGGTTCCTGAGCGGAGAGAAGGGTTCTTATAACTTTTGTTTTCCAGAGCCAAAAGCATGAAAAAGAAAACGGAAACGATTAGAATCAAAGAAAAAATAAAAAGAGGGTTGGTATAGAAGGTGAGAAAAGTGACGGCTTCGGGAATCCATAAATCCATCGGTTGCTGCCAGGGAGAAAAATTTTTAATGAACGGGAAAAGAACAAATCCCAGACCGCTTGAAAAACAAGCCAAGACAAGGCAAATTTTTTGTTTTATTTTTTCTTTGAACAAGAAGCTGGTAAAAAGATAGAAAATAAAAATAAAAACGGGAATTAAAATGATTCTGGCGATATGGAAAACGGCGACGGCGGAGCCGTGAAAAATTTTAGCGAGCAAACCCAAGATTAAGAAAAACAAATTAAAAATAATGCGGGGTTGCGGTTCAGTGGTGTAATAATCCTCAAATAAAAAATGCCCTTGTTTAACTTGTTCAATATAAGAGAAATAATTTGGATAATCCACCTTGTTTAATCCCGAGACGGCTAAGAAATAAGTATTTTTTGGCGATTTTAAATAACCATAAGCGTAAGGAAGAGTGGTAGCCAAGATTACAATGACAGCCATGAAAATTAAAAATAACCGCTCTTTTTTATCAAGGTTCTTAATCAAAGTTTTTATGGTCATATTTAACAAATCGGGGATCTCTTCTTATTTTTAATTTAGTTAGAATATATTTAATCAGACAGTCTAAAATGGACAAGCCATAATTAACGCTTTGTTTAAAACCGATTATTGAAGCGTCTTTAAAATAACGGGTGGTGATGGGAATTTCTTTGATTTTAAATCCATGGACTTTGAGCTGAATAATGATTTCAGTGTCAAAAACAAAATTATTTGAATTTAATTTAAAAGGAACGGTTTTCAATATCTGACGATTGTAAGCCCGGAAGCCTGAATGGTATTCAGTAAGATTAAGACCCAAAATGAAGTTTTCTATTTTTGTTAAGAAAATATTGGCCAGATATTTCCATAAAGGCATTCCTCCTTCCAAAGCCCAACCATGAACCATCATTCGCGAACCAAAAACGGCGTCGGATTCACCCCTGATAATAGGCAGAATGATTTGGGGAATGTAAGAAGGATCATACTGATGGTCGGGATGAACCATAATAACAATGTCAGCTTCCATTTTAATGGTTTTTTCATAACAAGTTTTTTGGTTGCCTCCATAACCAAGATTTTTTTTATGAATAAAAGTTTTAAGACCCAACCTTTTTGATACTTCAACAGTATCATCTTGGCTGGCGTCGTCAACCAGAATAATCTCGTCAACCCAATTTTTATCAACGTCATTCAGGGTTTTTTCTAGGGTTTTTTCCGCATTGTAGGCGGGCAAAACAGCAATTATTTTATATTGAGGAGCATTATTGGACATGATTTATTTGATAGATTATCGCTTGCCCGTCTTGATAGACTTCTTTTAAAGATTTTGATTTTTTAAGCAGTTTGACAAATTGATCATCGTTTTTGTCAGCTAAAACATAGGAGGCGTTAAATTTTTCTTTTAAAATGTCCGCGGTTTGTTCAGGACTGACCCGGTATGAGACCAAATCAAGCCAATTTTGATAAAGTTCCTTGTCATATTCGTACATAAAAGTCTGATCAAGGCCGTTGATATAATAATTCTGGGAATTAAAGTAAAACAACTGGGGAAAGATTCCCCAATTGCTTTGAAAAACGATTTCCTTCGGCTGAGCGTGATTTTTAAGCCAATAAGAAGCCTGCTGCAGATGGTTTAAGGGCCGGCTGTTCTTTTGATATTCCTGGTAGAGGTTTCTGACACTTAGATTCAAATAAAGACCCAAAGAAACGCTCACACAAGTGATTATAAAGATGCTGATGATGAAATAAAAAATGTTTTCCGGTCCTCTAAAACAGGCTTTAAAATGATTTTTAACGTTCTTCCAGTTTATTTTTTTAATAATTTGAGTAAAAACAATTCCGTTGAATAAAATTGTGAAAGGAACAAAATATTCGATGTTTCTTCTGGCTTTTAAAGCGTAAAGCAGAAAAAAAGCGGAAATAAAAGCAAAAAACCAAGACGAGGTCTTTTGTTTTTTCATTTTAAAAACAAACCAGGCCAAAGAGATAATCCAGGGGATTAAAATTGGAAGCGTGGTGACGAAGAATGTCTGAAGGTCGGAAGGATACCATTCGGCTCCGACGCCGATTTTGTTTTGATAGTTTAAAAAAGCGATTTTAAAGGTTTGAAGCCAATAAAAAGAAAACGTCTTGGGAAAGTAGGGATTGATTATCAGGCCGGCGGCCAGACCTGTTATACAGGATAAAACGAGTTTTATGTTGTTTTTAGAAAAAACAGAGCGCGTAAAACGCGAGATGACAACGTAAAAACCAAAGTTTTTGATTTTTGACATTTGACTTTGTATTTTTGGCCATTGGTCCACCGTTTTTTTAACTGCGCTTGCCAGACAATATAAGAATACCGCTACCAATATCAAGGGCCAGGCCCCGTAAGTCCAAACATAAAATAAGGATAAAAGAAAAAGCCCCAAATATTTTTTTTTGACGATAAAATAAGAGCCCAAGATTAAAATTATTATTGAAATTCCCGGGGCGCGGATTAAAGAAAGACGCAAAAGAAAGCTTGGAATCAGAAATCCAATCAGAGCCCAAATAAGAGAGCCTTTTATTTTTAACCGCCGGCAAAGCCAATAAATGCTTAAAAAAGCCAAAGCCGCAAAAAAAGCAGTGCCAACTTTAGCCTTAATCAAAGGGTCTATTTCCAAAGAGAAGTAATCTAAATTTTCCGGCGAAGGAATGCTGAGAAAAGGAATAAGAAGCAGGTGGTAAACAAAATGATGGTCAACAAACAAATTTTTGTAGGTGGTAAACTGGGTCCAGGGAAAATCCTTTATCAATCCCTGTTCTTTTATCAGCAAAGCCATTTTGGTGTGGTAAAAACTGTCCGGACAAAGGATTCCCGGAGGAACAAGCAGGTAAAGAAAAACGACAAAAGCGAAAGAAAAAATAAAAAAATACCCCAACCAAATCCAATCCTTTTTAAGTTTAGATATCAGGGAATTAGTCATTTAAACGTTTTTTAATTTTTTCTATTTGTTCAACAGGCGTTGGATTAATTTGGTAAAGCATCGCCAAATAAAAACTTATCCAATCACCAAGCAAAACCAAAGACAACATTTGAGTCAGGGAATCACTTCCAAAATTTGGTATTTTTTCCCAATGAATGCCCTTTTGTTCAAGCATTTTTTCAAATTCTTTTAGGAGTTTTTGACGTTTATTCTTTTTTTTGAAGGTCTCAAAAATTAAAAAAACGAATTCGTCTTTCAGCCGGCAGGGAAATTGACTTTCAACAGAATTATGGAAAATTTCCGGTTCAATTTCAAAAAAAGAAAAGACCTTTCCGTTTTCCGCCATTTGCGTTTTCCACCGGCGGGCGACGCCCGACAATTCCGTGGGAGCGATGATAACGGGCAAGCGGTCAAAAATTAAATAAGCCAGGTATTTAGCAATGTTTTTTCCAACGTGCGTCTGGGGAAGGAACAGTTGATTGAATTTCCGCAGTTCTTTCAGCGAAAAATTAATTTTAAGATTTTTTAAATCAATCAATCCAAGTTTTTCCAAAACGGCTAAAATCGGCATTAAAAGATAAGCAAGGGCGGCCCTGGGAGGAACCGGATAATGGAAATCAAAAAGAGGCAGATTTTTTTCTTTCCCTAATTTTTTTAATTTCCCTCCCTGGGAGATGATAAAAATTTTAGCTTTCCTGTTTATGGCTGTTTTGGCGCAGGATAACGTTTCCCGGGTTTCTCCGGAATAACTGACCAAAATAATTAAAGAGTTTTTGCCTGCTAAGCCGGGGAGTTCCCAGTCGCGGTTGATAATGACGGGTTTCTTTAACTGTTTTGCCAATAGATTTTTAACCAATTCTCCACTGATGCCGGAGCCGCCCATGCCGCAGATAACAATATTTTCAATGTTTTGATAATCTCTAGGCAGGACAATTTTTTGGGCTTCTTCATAAGCTTTCAGGCATTTTTCAGGAAATTCGGCAATGATGTCAGCCATTTTTGACTTATCTAATTTTTTAATTTGTTTTAGGTCGTCAAGAATATTCATAAAAAAACATTATTTTTAAACATAATGTTATTTTAACACTAAAAATGAAGAGTGTCCATTGTCCAAACAGATTAGATTTGGTATAATAAAAACATAATGTTAAATTGTCATTTTGAAAATTATGAGCGGCCATAGTCGCTGGAGCAAACTTAAACACTTTAAAGGGGCGCTTGATATCAAAAAAAGCGCTATGTTTACTAAATTAGGACACGCCGTTACTCTTGCCGCCAAGCAGGGTGGTGGAGATCCGGAGGCTAATTTTAAACTGCGTTTAGCCATTGAAAAAGCCAGAAAAGCCAATTTACCCAAAGACAATATAGAAAGAGCGATTAAAAGAGGAACTGGCGAATTGGCCGGAGAACAAATTGAAGAAGTCATTTACGAAGCTTTTGGTCCAACAGGAACGACCTTGGTTATTGAGGCTTTGACAGACAATAAAAATCGGACTGTCTCAAGTTTACGGCGGATTTTTAATAAGTATGGAGGCAGGATGGGCGGACAAAACTCCGTGCTTTGGATGTTTGAAAAAAAAGGGATTATTAGAATTGTCAAACAAGAGATAAATGACGAACTGGAAAAAATTGAATTGAAAGCGATTGATCTGGGCGCGGAAGACATTAAAAGAGAAGATGAAGAATTGGTTATTTATACCAAAATGGAAGATTTGGAAAAAATGAAAAAGGGACTTGAGGATCAGGGTGTTAATATAGATTATGCCGAGGTGGAGTGGTTTGCTAAAGATTCGATTAAAATTAACGAAGCAACGCAGAAAAAAATTTACGCCATATTTGCCGAATTAGACGAAGATCAGGACATCAATGATTATTATACTAATATAGAATAGACATCAAGGCAATTAATGATCGTCGTCGTTATCTCAATCGCTGATTAAAAAATTAACCATGATAATTTTAGGCGTTGATCCTGGCATTGCCACAACAGGATATGCGATTATTAAAGTGTTATCAAGCAATAAACTGCAGGTGTTTGATTATGGTTGCATTAAAACTCACAAAAAAAAAGTCTTTCCTCAGAGGCTGTCCCAGATTCACGACGAATTAACAAATTTGATTAAGAAATATAAACCCGACCAAGTGGCTGTTGAAACTATTTATTTTGCCAAAAATGCCAAAACTGTCATGAAAGTAAGCGAAGGACGCGGAGTAGTTATCTTGGCTGCTGCTGAAAATGGGGTAAATGTTATGGAATTTACTCCTTTGCAAGTAAAACAGGCCTTGACTGGTTATGGCCGGGCTTCTAAAGAACAAATTCAAAAAATGGTGAAATCAGTTCTTAATCTTAAAAAAATTCCCAAACCGGACGATGTGGCTGATGCTTTGGCAATTGCTATTACCTGCGCTCAAACAAAGTCATGGAGATTCCAATGTTAAAATAAATATATTATAATGACTATTAAATCCCAGATAAAACAACTTATCAAGACGTCCAAAGAAGTCATTAAAGATTGCACTTTGGAAAACGGGGCTATTGTCGCCGCTAACATTGACAAACCTTATGTTCCCAGAGAAGCGGCTAATTATCGCTGGGTTTGGCCAAGGGACGCTTCTTTTGTCTGCGTGGCTGCGGATATTTTAAAGATTCCGATTCAGGAGCCGTTCTTTTCCTGGCTTGAGAAATTTCCCCAAGATTTTCAAAGAAGCAAGATTCTCTACGCCAATTATGCGACCAATGGCCGGATAGGAAGTATGGGAAGGGTGTTTCAGCCGGACCAAGTCGGAGAAATTCTTTGGGCAATTCATTGGCATTTTCAAAAAGACCTTAAAAAGGCTTTGAAATTTAGAGGTTTAATAGAGTGTTTGGCTAACGGGATCAGCCAGCATTGGAACAAAACCCATTTTGACATCCATACGGTTGACATTTGGGAAGAATGGAATCGCCATACTTCGGTTACCATGGAAAATAATTTCACTTATTCTCTGGCCGCCTGCGCCAGAGGTTTATTACTGGCTTATGAAATAGAACCGATTCTTCTTTGGAAAGAAACCGCTTGGCAGATGATAGAGCAGATTAAAAAAGCTTATATTAAAGAACAAGGATATTTTTATCGGACCGCCGGTAAAATCAATGACAATAACATAGACGCTTCTTTGTTAGGTTTGGTCTGGCCTTTTGAAATTTATAAACCCGAAAGCGAGGAAATAAGAAAGATGGTCAAGAAAATAGAAGAAAAACTTGTAATTAACGGAGGAGTTCACCGTTATCAGTTTGATTATTATGACGGAGAGGGGTCTTCTCAGGAAGGAGGCGGGTCCTGGCCGATCCTTAATTTTTGGTTGTCAATTTATTGGATTTTGGCGGGGAAAAAACAGAAAGCAAGAAAATATTACGAGTGGGTTTTAAAAAGATTAAATCAGGGACCTTATAATTATTATATTCCCGAGCAAATTTTCAATGATTTTCGCAAAGGAATTTATCCTCTGGCATGGTCTCATGCCATGTTTATTATAGTCAGTCATTATTTGGGTTATTTAGCTTGGTCGCAAATTGATCTATATGGGCAGGTT
>CAZCKV010000006.1:0-14367 GCA_964499385.1 uncultured Gammaproteobacteria bacterium
GATATTATGGCAGCCTTGTTTTTGTAATTTGAGCATCATTCCGGCCAATTCCTTACTGCTGATTTCTTTGCCCGGCGTTTTTTTACCTCGTTGCAACTGGCTGATGTCATAAGTCCGGCAAAAAACGCAAGAAAGATTGCAAAAATTAAAATTAATTGCTCCTGAGCCGTATTTTCCCGTTAGACATTTTTCCTCGCCAAAATCGGGATTAAAACTAAAAACCGCCGCTTTTTTCCCCAAATAGCAAAAACCTCTTTCGTTTTTCAACCGATTAACGCCGCACTTTCGCGGACAAACCCGACAAGATTCAAGCAGTTGATTTGCCTGTTCAATCCTTGATTCCAACTCTTTCCCGCTTAAATTAAGATAACTGGGATATTTCATTTTTTTCTTAAACAATAAATTTGATAAAAATCAGTAAAAGCGCGATGGGTATGCGGTTCTTTATATCTCTTACTGACAACAAAATATCTTTTTATTATCTTCTCTAAAATTTTAGTAGGAAGATAAGTGACCCGATGGGGATTGTCGTAAAAGGAAAAAGTCAGCAATTGATATTCCTTTTTCGTTATTTCGCCTTTGTCCAGTTTTTTTCTCATAAAATTCGTCTGGTCGTTCAAGACGGCCGTATAGGTCTTTTTATTGTAAAATCTGGGGTCGCCGTAAGCGCAGGATGCCCAAGCGTAAATTTTGTTATTGAGATTCCTGAAATAGTCCGGGTTTCTTCTGCATTTCTTTATCATCTCTTCCGCTTTCAGCGGTCTTGGCGCCGGCAAAACGACGCTTAAAATCAATCTTCCCTGAGGTTTCAGAATCTTTTCCATTTCTTGGAAAAACTTTTCATACAAAGGCAAAGTCAAAAGATTATTGGTTACGACGTGGCCCAAAATGGCGTCAAAAGAATCTGCCGGAAAATATTCGCCGGCCTTGGTCCATAGGCCGATGACTTTTTTTTCCCGGCTTTTATTTTTTCTTAAACCGCCCATGGCTTTAATCATTTCCGGGCTGTAATCTAAAAGAGTGGTTTTAAATTTCACCCTGGCCAAACTGTCGCGACAACCAGGAGTACAGCCCAAAACCAAGCCCTTGTTTCCCGATTCTTCCTTAACTTTTCTTAAAATCTTCTCATAAAGCCGGCAATGCACTTTTGAAGGAATAAAAGGCGGCATTATCTGCTGATAAAGTCGCGCGTAAGCCCTCCAGGATGGTTTGTTTATTGTTTGTTTTACCATTTTATTTCCTAAACCTCTCCACCCTGATTAACCCGGAACAAGGAACGATTTCAATTTTCCTTTTGGCTAGTTCATCCAAAAATAAGTTCATTCCCAATGAATCAGAAGCGATGTGACTGGCAATAACCACGTTAATATGGGCTTTTTCCGCTTGTTTTCTGTTTTTTTCGCTCATATGCATAGCCAGAACAGTCCCCACTCCAACATGAGCCAGCTTTTCGTAAACGTCTTTTGAACCTTCTGTTCCGCCGGTAATTTCCGTTAAGGCGATTTTGCCGCAACGGTTTTCCGGCCGACCGGAAAAAAGCCTCGGTCCCGCCCCTATTTTCATCGCTTCTTGATATTCCGGAACGGTCTTTAATAAATCTAAAATCTCTTCAACATATTCCGGCTTTTTTTTCTCAATCAACTTCTTTAAAAAATCGGTGACGCAATTGTCCGCCGCCGTATGCACGCACATCAGACCTTTTTTTAATAATTTTGCCGCGTCAACTTCCCGATTATGATTGGCTGAAGAAAGAGAACGGCTAACTTCTTCCATCCTGATATGAACCAGGCTTTCAGCGATATTAATGGGAACGCCGTAGAGAGCTAAAACGTCGGCTTGCAGTTTTATCACGTCGTCCAAACCGGCCAAAGCCTTTCCTAAAGGATGATGGGATAAGACCAAATCAACGTTGCCCAAATGTTCAGCCAATATCAACTCACCCACTCCGATGTCAATGCCGGTTAAAATTCTTTTAACCGGTTTCTCGGTTTTGTTTAAAATCCGGGTGTCGGAAAAAGGATTGGTCAGTCTTTCCTTGTCAAATTCCTGCTTTTCCTTTTTTGACATTTTCTCATATCCTTTTTTGAGCCGGCCCAACATTTTCTTAACTTCTTCAGGACCGCGCAAGTCGTTTTTTATACCCATTTCAATAGCTAAATTGTAAATTTGTTCAATAGTCATAAGCGTTTATTAAAAGTGTTTTAAACATAAAAACTCTTATTATTATATCTTAAAATAAGAGTTTTATCAAGGGTTTTATTTTTTATATTCATTAATAACCTCTTTTATCCTTTTTCCTTCTTCTTTAACCACTTCAGTGTCATATTCACCGCTGTGGGCGGAAACACCCTGATAACTGGGTTTTTTCTGGTCTAAATGGAGATTGATGTATCCTTTTTCAAGATAAACGTGAAAACGGGGATATTGATAGCCGCGCAAGCGACGAACATAGCTTGTCTGCCCTTCTCTGTTTCTAATTTCGGCATAACCGCAATGCTTGATTAATTTATCAGGGCTGATTGAAATGTTTGGTATGTTGATTTGCATCGTATTATTTTTTCTTTAAAACAAAATTAGGATGAAATCAAAAGAACCGGGTCGGGCCGGCGGACCCCAAGACGGCCAAAGTTCCAAATATTCCACCCATTCTTTTTTATTAATTAAGCTCTTTTTTTTCATACTATTTTTTAGGCCGACAAATAAAATCATACTTTATTTTCATTACCGGATGAAATAAATCCTGATAAATCTGTTCAATCTTAAAATGCTTTTGAATCATTGATTTTACTCTTTTTAAACTGGCTAAATCTATTTCCTTGTAATTAAGATCCCGGTAGTCTATTCTCGGATCCCAGCTTAAATATTTCAAGTCTTTTATGCCGGCTTTTTTAGCCTGGTCAAATACTTTTTTTGCCGCCTTTTTATCCATTAAAACCGCTTGTTCTTTTTTGTTATAAAAGAATTTTTCCGAAGGACACAAACGGTATAAATACCAAAGACGGTTATGAAAATTACGGAAGAACTTGGGGTCTTTTTTATACTTTTTTAAAACCTGATTTAAGGTTAAAGGATTCTTAAAACAATATTCCAAACAAGCGCGACCGACCAAGAAATATCCGTCTTTTTTCAAAACCCGCCTGATGTTTTTGTGTAATCTGTCATGATTTTTCAAAGCAATATTTTCAAAACCCTCATCGTTGAAAACGACGTCAAAATAATTTGAAGGCAAAGGCATTTTCAGCCAGTCGCCCCAAACTGTTTTCTCTTTGGGATTCTTTCTCTTCATTAAAGCGTCCATCGCCCTCTTGACCCGGGGATTAAGATCCAATAAGGTCACTTCTATCCTGTTTTTATATTTGGACAACAGGTCCCGAATCTCCGGAGTGACTCCCAGTAATAGAATCTTTAATGACTTTTTCTTTTTTAGAAGTTCTTTTATTTTCTTTTCCCAGAATCTGATTTCTTTTTTTGTCGGACGCCAGGGAGCTTTTACTCCGCCCCAAAACAATTCCCACCATTTTTGATATTTTTCGTCCCAGATGGGATTGTCCAATTTCTTTCTTACCATATTATTTCTTTACCTGACATAAGAAATCAATAAACACCTTGGCAATGGGATGATAATCGTCCTGATAAACTTCTTTGATAACAAAATGTTTTTTTGTCATAACTTTGACTTTTTTTATGCTTTCTATGTCTACGTCTGTATAAACCGCTTTTGGTCCCAATTCCGGATAGATAAAATAAAAATCTTGAATTTGTTTATCGGATAAACCCTGCTTTTTGGCATAATCAATCGCTTTTTTAACCAAAACATGGTATCTGAACCCTTGAATCCGGCGATCATACACTCCCGGCTCTTTAATCAGACGATAAAGGATATAGACCCTGTTTTGAAAATTCTTGAAATAATCAGGATCTTTTTTATACTTAACAATCAACTGCTTAAGAGTTATGGGATTTCTTAAAAAAATCTCTACGTTACATCGGCCGATTAAAATATAACCGTCCTTTTTCACCACTCTTTTGATGTTTTGATATAATTTTTGATGATTTTTCAGCTTAATTACGGAAAAAGACCCGTGACCGACGACTAAATCAAAAAAATTATCCGGAAATGGCATTTTCAGCCAGTCAGCCACCACTAGTTTTTCTCTGGGATTCTTTTTCTTCCTAAGCCGGGTCATGGCCCGATAAACCGGAATGTTAACGTCAATTAAATAAACCTGAATATTCCTGTATTCTGCCAATAAGTCCCTGATTTGCGGCGTGGCGCCCAAAACTAAAACTTTAGGATTGTTTCTTTTAGCTATTTTGTCAACCGTTTTTTTATAAAATTTAATTTCTCCCTGAGAAGGAAAGAATGGTAATCCCGCCTTTTTCCAGACATTAAACCACCAGTTTTCTTTTTTCTGCCAAATAGGGTTGTCTATTTTCTTTTTCATATTATTTTTTTGGTTTTAAAACAACAGCCCACTTTATTTTCATACCCGGATGCCTATCCTTTTTCATTTCTTTTAAAATATTAAAGTTCTTTTTCAACATTTTCTTGAATTCTGATTGGCCAATTAAAACTTGTTTATAATTTAAATGAAAACAAGCATTTTCAAGGGCTTTAGCGGGAATTTTGCCCCTTTTAACAGCGATTTTTACTTTTTGATCAATCTTGGCAAAATCAAAACTTTTTGTTTTAGGTTTGTAAAAATCTGGACCGCGACCAACCTTAAAAAAATAAGAAATAAAATTCCTAGAATCCTTGAAATTCCCTGGGTTTTCCTTGTATTCCTTAATATATCTTTTAAAAGAAATGCTTTGGCTCTTTTCCACGTTAGCGGCGCCAAAAAACCAATATCCTTCCGGTTTTAAAACCTGATAGACATTATTAAAAAATCCATTAAAATCCTTAAATTTAATATTGTCCTGAGCCGAATCGCTGAAAACCAGGTCGAAACTATCTTTTTTAAAAGGCATTTTTAACCAATCTCCAATAACAACTTTCTCTTTCTTATTTCTCCTTTTCACTAAAGAGGTCATTGCCTTAACAGAAGTCTTGTTATTATCAATTAAACAAACTTCTAGCTTATACTTGGCTAATAAATCACGAAATTCAGGCGTTGCTCCCAAAATCAAAACTTTAATATTTTTTTTCTTGTTTATTATTTCTTTTAGCTCTTTTTCAAAAAAATTTATCTCCATCGGGGAAGGTTTGACTGGATAATTATACGATTTCCATTTTTCCGCAATCTCCACCCAACTCTGTTTCATTTTTTTGATAAATTTTTTATCTGCCATATTATTTTTTCACTTTTAACAAACAAATTGGCGAATTTTTGGCGGTAATGTAATCGCGGGCGTATAAAATCTTCTTTATTTCAAAAAACGGCTTTAATTCTCTCTCGCTGTCTTTTTTTGAAAGAACATACCAGTAGTAATCAAAAATGGAACGCCAATTTTCTTTAAAATGTTTAATCAACGCTTTCAGCGCTTTTTTATCCAACCCGTCTTTTAATTTCTTATATGCCTTTTCCATTTCCCTTGTTTCTTCGGCCATATTGACCCGGCGTTGTTTGTTTTTTTGAACCATATTATAAAACAAGAGGATGTAAAGATAATTAATTGCGGTTTGAAAACCGTATTTCCCTTGAACAATGTCTTTCACTGTTTTTAAAATAATCTGTTCGGGTTTAATTTCATTTGGCAGATAAAAATTATGCCGGGTAATCCAAAAACCATCTTTTTTTAAAATTCTTTTCACTTCTTGAAAAAGTTTGGCATGGCCCTTAACCGGAACGTTGCAAATCACTTCATCGCCTACCACTAAATCGAAAAAATCGTCTTTAATCCCAGTTTTCAACCAATTGCCTTTGATAAATTTCTCTTTTAAGTCCGTTTTAGCAATAAAATCCGTCATTGCCCTGTACATGTTTTCACTGAAATCAAGACAATAAACCCGGGCTTTTTGAAGGCAGGTATAAGTAAATAAAAGACTCCTTAATTCCGGAGTTGAACCCATAACTAGTATTCTCACTCTTTTTTTGTTTTTCAAAACCTGATTAATCAATAAACTGTAATTTCGGCAATCCTCGGGACTTGGACGATTGGGAATAACCATTTTACAATAATCTTGACTAAATTGTTGCCATATTTGCGTTCTTTTGGCCATATTACTTCTTTTTTAAAATATAAATGCGATAAAAATCTTTGTAAACGCGGTGTGTCTGTTCGTGTTTTTCAGTAATTATTTGCCAATGTCGTTTTAAAATCCCGATAAACGTCTTTTCATTCAAAAATGAAAGTATAAGTTTTTTAGGAAGACCAAAATCCAATAATTTAAATTCTTTCTTGCTTATTTGTCCGTCTTTTAACTTTTGCCGCCAAATCTCGTTTAATTCTCCCCAATTAACCACGTTCCTCTTTGTATGAGATACTACCCATTTCAGATAATCATGAGCTCTGTTTAAATAGTTTTCGTAATAATCCGGCTTATATTTCGCTTTCTTAATAATCTCCCTTATTGAAATTCTGTGTTCAGCTAAAGGTTTTGCCGAAACCGCGCTTTGGCAGATAAAAACCCCTTTGTCTTTCAATAATTCGTTGACATGTCTGAAAAACCTGCCGTAAAATTTGGTTAAAAGATTGCAAATGTTGGAATCGCCAATAACCAAATCGTATTCAGTCCCGGGATTGCCGGTCAGCCAATCGCCAATAACCGCTTTTTCCCTGCTTTTCGTTTTTCTCAAATATGTCATTGCTTTAACCATTCCCGGATTGATGTCCAAAAGCGTCACTTTGAATTTTAATTCGGCCAAAAGATCCCTGATTTCCGGCGTCGCCCCCAAAACCAAAGCTTTATCGCCTTTAACGTATTTTTTAATCAATTGCCGATAAATCCTGATTCTCTCCGCCGAAGGTTTCCAAGGAGGCCTCAAATTCCTCCAGACCTTAACAAATTCCTGCCATTCCGCTTTTTTGATTTTTGCCCATGGTTTGGTCATATTATTTTTTGGGTTTTAAACAATAGATTGGATACCAATCAGGGTAGAAAAAATTTATCTTAGGGTCGAACTCCTCTCTCTTAATTGTAAAATGTCTTGAAAATAAACTTTTAATTCTTTTTTCCATACAAAGAGACCAAGTCCATTCTAAGGGATATAAAATTCCTCCTGTTTTCAAAATTTTTTCTACATTTTTATTTGGATATTTTTCAAGATAATCTCTTAGATGTTTATAAAAAACTCCGGGGCTGAATCTGTTCTCTTTGCCGATTTCCCCGAGATAAACGCCCAATTCCCAAAAATGATTAATTGTCTTTAAATTAACTGGTTTATTCTCAAATAAACAACAAAATTTTTCAAAAGACAAATTTTTATACTCTGGTTTTATTGTTTCACAACGGGTAATAAATAATCCGTTTTTTTTAAGCCATGTTTTGATATTAATTAAAAATTTATCTTGTTTTTTAAAAGGAATGTTGCAGACAACAAAATCTCCATAAATCAAATCAAAATAATTTTCTGGTAAAGGAGCAGTTAACCAATTAGCTTTCATCCAAACTTCTTTTTCTTTTGCCTTTCTATTTTTCATTAACTCGCTCATCGCAAAAGAATTGTCAATATTAATATCAATTAAATAAACCTGGATATTTTTGTGTTTTGCCAGCATGTCTCTTATCTCCGGAGTAGAGCCAAGAACCAAAACCTTGGTTCCTTTCTTTTTTAACCTTAAAAGCCCGAATTTTCTATAAATTTCAGTTTCTTTTTTAGTTGGCCGGCCTGGACTAGTTATTCTAGACCAATTTTTTATGAATTTTTTCCAAGTTTCTGTTTTTGGCTTCTCAATCATCATATTATTTCTTGGGTCTTAACGAATAAACTGGAAAATTAGGGGCTGAATAATAATCTTTTGCAAACAATCTTTTTTCCATTTTAAAATATTTCTTTAACCTTTCTTCCTCCTGTTCTTTGCTGCCGTAAGTCCAATATCTTTCTTGTCCTCCTAAAAGCTGAAAATGCTTAAAAACCGTCTTGGCAATCTTGTCCTGACAAGAAAGATTCTTTTTTTTAAAATACTTGTTTAAATTTTTAATCTCATTTTTAAGATAAACCATTGATAACTTGTTTTCCTTGTTTTTATACCAGGTGGAAATTACCAGATTTGCCCAAAAAGAACTTGCCGCCGCCTTAATGCTTATCTTTTCGTTTAAAATATCTGAATTGAAATGAAACAAATGTTTCTTAATGTCTTTAATTTTTGCCCGGGGAGTGATATAAAGCTGGCGGGTGATAAAAGCACCGTTCTTTTTCAAACATTTATTGATTAATGACAGTAATTTTTCCTTGTCTTTTTCTTCGTAAATGTTGCCGGTGATTATGTCGCCGATGAAAGCGTCAATTGTATTTCTTTTAAACGGCATTTTTAACCAGTCTCCCTGAATGAATTTTTCATTCGGAGTCTTATGGCTTACCAAATTGGACAGGCCGTAATACATCGCCGGCAAAAGGTCCAAACAAATTACTTGAGCTTTGTTAAGAAAATAATATTTATAAAGCATTTCGCGGATTTCCGGAGTCGCCCCCAAGATGACGATTCTGGGATGTTTCTTTTTTCCTAAAACCGATTTCACTAACTGATTGTAGTGCCGGACGTTTTCCGGACTGGGGCGCGAAGAACTCTCTCCAAGATCCCATTTTCTCGCCACCCCTTTGTAGTAATCCTCTTTTTCCTTGTTGAAATCTTTGGTCCTCATATATTATTATTCTATCAACTCTCGGAAAAAAAGAAAATGGCCGAACTTCTTGAATGAAGCCCGGCCGTTTTTTTTCTTATGATTCAATGATTTTCTTGATTTCTTCTATTTCTTCGGCAGATTCTGCGCCGCCGGCAATCCGGAAGACGTGGTCATCAAGGGGAAGAAAACGGGTTTTAGCATGGCCGAATGAACCGCCGTATTCAATCCTGTCCCCTAATTTCTTTTCCAGCTCGGTCGCCGTTTCCCAGGCGTTTTCACACTCCAAGTAGAAAATGGCAGTGGCTCCGTCAGGCATAGTCTGCGAAGCGCGTTCATAATTCGGATGAGAAGGCAGATTAGGATGAGAAACGGCCCTAATGCCCATCTTTCCGATTATTTTGGAAAAACTCTGAGCTAAACTCATGGTGTTCGCCAAAGTCCTCGTATTTCGGATGTCAAATTCCTGTTTGGTCCGCTCGGGCAATAAAGCTTCGGCTTCCGGAGGAAGATAAGAACCGGTCACGGCTCTTCTCACTTTTAATTCAGCCATTTTGTCGGGTGAGTTGCTATAAACCAGCCCGGCCGTTGTCAGATCCAAAGCGTAAAACTTGGTTCCACTTTCTACACCAATGACCGGCGCCTCGATTTTTTTGATTTTTTCAGCCAAATCAAGCCCAGTTGGCGTTGCCAAAGTGTTGTCCAAAATTAACGCCATCGGCGTTTCTCTTTTAGCCAGCCAAGCATAATCCAAAACAGAGGCAATTTCCAGTAAGACGCTTCTATCGTCTCCCAATTCAATTTCTCCGTCTCTCAATAACTTCACTAAATCCCTGATTGGCATAAAAGACCGATCCTGATTCACTTTCCGGGCCGTCTTTTCAAATTCCGGAATCAAGTCCCGCAACTTCTGTTCCTGCTCCTTGCTCCATTTTTCACCCGGTTTCACATCCAGCCACTCACGAATCCAAGGTTTGGTCCTTAATTTTTTCTCCAAAACTTTGGATAAGGTCGTTTCCTGCTGATACTTTTCATTGAATTTCTCAACAGTGCTGAAAAGAGTGTCAATGTCAACCACGGGCATTTCCGGAGTATTGCCGACTGTTTCGGCAAAAATCACTTTTGGATTCCACTTTTTAATCAAGGCATTCACTTTATCCGGTTTTCCGCTTTCCATGGAAATGCACTTTACTCCCCGTTTAACCAATTCGTCTTCAATGAATTTTTTTGACTGTTCATACACGTCCGGGCTGTAAAGCAGGACGTCGCCTTTGGTTAAATGATGGCTCTCCAGGGCTTCCACTATGGCGGCCATGCCGCAGTTATAAAGCAGGACATCCGTCCCCACCAATTCAGAAACCTCTTTTTCTCTCTTTTCTAGAGCAGGATAACCGTAACGGTCATAACCTTTGACTGTCGGATCGCCTTTGGACCATTTATCCAAAACTTCTTTCCACTCGGCAACAGTAGAATACCGGCCGGTAATTTCAGGCTTTTTTTCACTTCTAAATGTTTTTTCCATGTTTGTCATCTCCTTTTTTAATAATTATTTAATTAACGACATTTTAGCAAAAATTATTCATTCTGTCAACTCTTAAATAAACATAAAAAAAAAAATCCGCTTTATTAAGACCTTTTTCTTAATCTAAAGCGGAACTTAATAACCAAAATACCCCCGAACCATAGCCAGGGCAACCGCCCCCCAAATTAAAGAAAAAATAAGCATTAATTTTCCGTCTTTCTGTAATTTTGGCTGACGCCAACAAAAAAAACTATAGATCAAACCGGCCGGCAAAGGATTAAAAAGAATAATTAATAACCCGATAATTACCAGCTTTTGTTTAGAAATTAAAACTGCATCTGAAATCTTTTCCGACATTTAATTTAAATGAAAATAGTCAAACAGCGCCTCCAGAATAAAAATTCATATTTGATAAAATTTTATTCAGTTACCTTGTAAACGATATCTCCCGGCTTGGATAATCCGTCGAGCTTTAAACCAACTGCTTCGCCTGATTTTGCTTCCTCAATTTTTTCGTGTTCAATTTGCATTGAACCGACTGTCTGGGTAAAATCTCTATCGCCGCCAACAACCCGAATGGTTTCCCCTACTTTTAATGCTCCGGAAAGTTCAATTACCCCCACGCCAATTTTACCAAAATAGTGGGTAATTTTACCAATTTGTTTTTCTTTAGCCATAAATTAAATTTAAGATTTATGATTTATGATTTTAGATTTAATTATATTTCAACTTTATAATTCCTAGAGATGAGCCAAACAAGAAAATCTTGTTTTCTTGTTTGCGAAGCTCGACGGAATTTCAAGATTTCCTTATTATACAATAAAAAGACTTAAAAAGCAAACAAATTAAATCAACAATCTGAAATCTGTAATCCTATTCTCCTTTAATCACTGCCAAAGGCGTTAACCTCGCCACTTTCTTGGCTAAACCGGCCCTCTCAACAATATTAACCACTTGATCAACGTCTTTATAAGCAAGAGGCGCTTCTTCGGCAATGCCTTTCATTGAACGGCATTTAACTAAAATTCCTTTTTGCCGTAATCTTTTAACCACTTCGTCTCCCCGAGCCATTCTCATTGCCGCATGTCTTGACATTGTCCTGCCTGCGCCATGGTTGACTGAATAAAAACTCTCTTCCCCTTTCTCCGTACCTCTTAACACATAAGAAGCTGTGCCCATGCTTCCGGGAATTAAAACCGGCTGGCCAATGCCGCGGTAAACCTTCGGCAGTTCACTATGCCCCGGAGGAAAAGCCCTTGTCGCTCCTTTTCGATGAACAGCCACGTCAATTTCCTTGCCGTCAATGACATACTTTTCCTTTTTGATAATATTATGAGCCACATCATAAAGAATTCTAAGACCTGAATCCTTCTCGCCTAAAACGCTTTTCCATGCCTTTCTGACAAAATGAGCAATCATTTGACGATTGGCCCAGGCATAGTTGGCAGCCGCGGCCATGGCGGAAAAATATCTTTGACCTTCAGAGGAACCGAAAGGAACGCAGGCAAATTCTTTGTCCGGAACCCTGATCTTATATTTATTTTCCATTAAAGGAATAAATTCTCTTAAATAATCGGTGCATACCTGATGGCCAAGTCCCCGGGAACCGCAATGAACCATAATTATGACTTGATCTTTAAATAAGCCAAAAACCTCTGCCACATTTTGATCAAAAATTTGGTCAACTTTTTGAATCTCCAAGAAATGGTTGCCTGATCCGAGAGTCCCGACTTGATCCCGGCCCCGATTTTTAGCGTGATTTGAAACGCTTGAAGCATCAGCCCAGTCTAATTTCCCTCCAGCCTCGCAATTTTCCAAATCTTCCTTGTTCCCATAACCTTGCTCAACTAATTTTTGCGCCCCGCCTTGTAAAATCTTGTTGATGCCGGCAATGTCTAATTTACTTTGTCCTCCTCTGCCCAACCCCGAAGGGACTTGTTTTTGAATCTCAGTAGCCAAGTTTTCAATCTGTGACTTAATCTCTTCTTCTTTATAATTCGATATTAACAATTTCATCCCGCAGTTGATATCATACCCGCACATTCCGGGTGAAATAATGCCATCGGAAATTCTAATTGCGGCCACTCCGCCAATCGGGCTGGCATAGCCTTCGTGACAGTCGGGCATAGCCAGGGCGTACTTTTGAATCCCGGGAAGAACTGTCACGTTTATTAACTGTTCAAGCGACCTGTCTTTCAAAATTTGGTCAAGCATTTTTTCATCGGCATAAATTCTGGCGGGAACGCGCATATCAGAACGATAAACCCGGGGAATCTCGTAAAGATAATCATTAATTTTGCGTAAGTCTTTTTTGTTTAACATAAATTAAACGTCAAATAAAACTACGGCTTGCCATTGGTCGCCGACTTTCTTAATTTCCAGATCATGCCAAGTAACGGCTTTAATTTCTATCTGAAACCTTTTTACTTTTTTGCCCTGAATTTTCCCTTTTAATTTATTATCCCCTATTGTCAAATCAGCGGAAAAATATGCCTCGTTATTGGTGTCGCTTAAATAAACGGCTTCAGACAAAAAATCTATCAACAAAGATTCTAAATTCTCCGACTTGACCCGGACATCTCTGATTACCGGTTCCCGGTTTTCCATTTCCGGCTGACAACTCTCAAACATGCCTTGTAACATATTGGAAAAAATTTCCTCTAAATTTTTTCCATATGCCCTGATTTTTAAATCCGCAGTGTGTTCTAAAATCTCGTAATTCCTCATAAATTTTTCTTATCTCGTACTTTCGTATAATTTTGTATTTGATTATATCACGTACCTCCCCTTATTGGTTTGGTCTCCGATTATGGCACCCCTGTCAAGCGTAATTACTCTTTTGCTTAAAAAATTGACTATTTCCCGATTATGAGTAACCAGAAGCACGGTGGTGCCGAATTCATTAATCTTGGCCAACAGCTCAACAATATCCCTGCTATTAATGGGATCAAGATTGCCCGTGGGTTCATCAGCCAATAATATTCTCGGTCTATGAACCAGAGCCCGGGCGATTACCACCCTCTGGGCTTCGCCGGCGGAAAGCTGTTGGGGAAAACAATTAACTTTGTTTTCCAAACCCACTATTTTCAAAAGTTGATTGACAATCGGCTTTATTTTTTTTCTCGGGATATTAGACACTTCCAAAGCAAAAGCGATATTCTCCCCCGCCGTCTTTTTTTCCAATAATTTGAAATCTTGGAAAACCACGCCTATCTGGCGCCGTAAACCGGGGATTTCTCTTGGTTTAATATCGGTAATATCCCAATTGCCAACAACAATCTTGCCATTGGTTGACTTCTCTTCTGCGCTTAAAAGCCTGATAACCGTACTTTTTCCCGCTCCTGACTGACCGACAATGGAAACAAACTCTTTTGGTTTGATGTGAAAACTGACGTTTTTTAAAGCGTAGGTATTCGGAGGATAAAATTTAGTAATGTTGACGAATTTAATCATAGCTGTTTTTTTTTAAAAAAACGGCAAATATGGAGCCGAAGGTGGGAATCAAACCCACGTTCCTACTTTACGAAAGTAGTGTTCTACCACTGAACTACTTCGGCTTATTCATAGCCAACAAACGACCTTCTTTAACTCTTTTGCTTAAAGCTCGATCCTTCCTACCATTTCCTCTATTTAATCCAGCATATGTAGGAGTCAATGAATCGCAATTGGGACAAAGCAGGCTAAGATTACTTTCAATATTATTATGCCAATTACCATCAATGTGGTCGGCGACTAATGGGACTTGTTTGGTCTTAGGATTAATCTTTGCCCATCCACATAAGCAACACTTATTCTCAAACTTCCTTCGTAAATAGCGTTTAATATACTTTGAAACTATACCCGAGCCCTGTAATCCATTCTCCTCTCCATCCTTCCATTTTTTAATATAAGACTGATATTGATATTCCATTTGACATGCATTGCTGCAATATTTATATCCCACACGTGGTGTTTCTTTACCACAAAAAAGACATTTTTCTCTGGATTTTTTAGGCATTGGCATACATTAAGTATATGGGAGTTATCAACCCCCGTCAAGATTAGAAGTGGTCGTAGATTAAAAAAATACTCTACCAACTGATCTACCCAGGTTAAAAAGCGGGAGACGGGGATCGAACCC
>CAZCKV010000007.1:0-14156 GCA_964499385.1 uncultured Gammaproteobacteria bacterium
TTAATCAAGTCCCGGCTTTTGATTCCCGAAGTAATGGAAGACGATGAAGAAGGCCAGGACCTGGTTGCTCAGTTAAAGATTTACCAGCAATATGCCCGGGTGACGAAAGAAGTGGGGAAAATTGCCAGCAAGCCGATATACTCTTTTGCCCGGGACAGGATTTCCTTGGAAATTGTCCCTGATTTTTCGCTGGAGGTCAAAATTACAAGCGACGTTTTGGAAAAATATTTTAAAAATTTGGTTTCCATCATTCTCAACCAAATCAAGCTTAGTCAACAGACGTTCAAAATAAGGGTTGTCTCCTTGAAAGAAAAAATCAGCGAATTAATTGACATTTTAAAAGAAAGAGAAAAGGTCATTTTCAATTCTTTAATCAAAAAAAGACAAAAACCGGAAAAAATCGTCATGTTTTTGGCGGTTTTAGAATTGGTCAAGAGAAGACAGGTCGTCGTTGACCAGGACGGGCTTTTCAAAGATATTGTTCTTAAAAAATATAAAAAATGAAGTTATGGATACAGCAAAACTTAAATCAGTAATTGAAAGCCTGCTTTTCATCGTTAACCGGCCTTTGAATAAAAAGGAACTGGCTAAAATTACTGAACAAAAATTAGAAAACATAGAACAGGTCTTAAACGAATTAATTAAGGAACATAATTCAACGGAGCGGGGAACAAAGATTATTCAGAACGGTCAGGATTTTCAAATGGTTACCAATCCGGAGAACAGTCCGATTATCCAGAAATTTTTAAAACAGGAAATCAACCAGGAATTAACCCCGGCTTCGTTGGAAACGTTGGCGATAATCGCTTATCGCGGACCGATTAAACGGGACGAATTGGAACAAATCCGCGGAGTCAACTGCAGTATTATTCTGCGCAATTTATTAATTAAAGGGTTGATTATTGAGGAAGACAAAGATAAACAGATTTACAATGTTAGTTTGGACTTTATTCGGCATTTGGGCATTAATGATTTAAGAGAGTTGCCCGATTATGAAAAATTAAATCAGGAGATTCCTTTGTCTTCTTTGGTCCAGGAAGAATAAGCTCTCATAGTTCAACGGACAGAATACAGGCTTCCGGAGCCTGGGATGGAGGTTCGATTCCTCCTGGGAGCATAGTCCTTCACTAAAGATATGGACTATAAATATTGAAATAAATCGGCAGACTATATATACTCTCGTCCTCCGTAGCCTTGGCAAAGGAGGATTCCTCTTGGGAGCATTGGTATTTTTTAAAATTAATCTAATATTAAATAAAAAGTGAGAAAAATAAAATTTACAGAAATATATAAAAGATTATTTATTAGAGATTTTTCATTAGCAAATGTTGAAATTTGGTATCGAGCAGAGAGTAAAAATAAAAAGCAATGGACTAACAATCGGCAACCGCATCAACCTTATATTGTTTTTGAAAGAAGAGATGATTTAGTAACTGTTTATTACAGCCAGAATGGGCTTAAGTGGATGGAAGATGAATTGAAAAAAAAGATTAAAACGGAAAAAAATTTCCTAGAAACAGTTAAAAAAATAGTTATTAGAAAGAATAAACCCTTGAAAGAAATATATAAAAACCTCAGAATTTTGAATTATAAAGAATTAATTAAGTTTTTGCGCGACTTTGAAGATTGTTATCCTTGGATGGAGGCATTATGGTTTATTTGCACCATTACGGATTTAAAAGATATTGATATTAGTTCGTTGGCAGAAATAAGAAAAAAAACAGATAATTTTGCATCTAATACAGAATTAGTTATTAGAAGATCAATAGAAAATTGTTTTCCAAGATGTAAGGATTACGCAGATGTTATATCCGGGGAAGAGATTAAAACTAAAAAAATATCCTCCCTTAATGAATTAAAAAAAAGAAAAAAAGCATATATTTTTACCGACGATAAATTATTTGTTCAAACAAGTAGAAAAACAATCAAAAAAAAATATAATATTAAAATAGAAAAAGATATTATAAAAAAAGTAAATATTTTTAAAGGGAAACCAGCTTACAAGGGAAAAGTGCAGGGAAAAGTAAAAATAGTTATGGGTTTTCAAGAGGGAAAGAAATTCAAAAAGAATGATATATTAATAGCTTCAATGACAATGCCTGATATTATGCCAGCGATTAAAAAAGCAAAAGCAATAGTGACTGACGAAGGAGGATTTTTATGCCATGCCGCCATTGTTTCCCGAGAACTTAAAATTCCTTGTATTGTCGGCACCAAAATCGCCACCAAAGTTCTCAAGGACGGGGATTTAGTGGAAGTTGATGCTAATAAAGGGGTGGTGAAAAAGATAAATTAATCAATATGACTGCTAAAAATACTAAGAAAGAGTGGGTTAAGAATTTTGGCATTAGAGCCTCTGTTTTAACTATTTATGCCTTAGCAAAAGGACATAAGTATATTAGCAAAGTTTATGGTTTACCTATTTGTTTTGATTATAAATATATAGATGGTGAAGAGTTTAGAACCGCAGACTATTTACAAAGACTAAATAATATTGTCAGTCAAGACGTTAAAAAATGGGTAAAGTTGATCGCTGATAAATTAAGCTTAATTGTTGATGAGTTTGAGTTATTTTGCCGGCAGGAAAAGGGATATAATAAAAACTCACAGGTACACAGTGATTATAAAGAGTTTTTTGAAAGATACAGTTATTTTGTTGGTATTTGCGACATACCGGTTTTTATTGATGAAGCAGTGAGCGAGAAAATTTTAAATGAGCTGGAAAAAAGAAAAGTTAAGAATATTGACAAACATTTCCAAATCCTTACTACTTATCTTCAAAATATTTATGTAAGTCAGGAGAATGAAGAACTTCTTAAACTTGCCATTAGGGTAAATAAAAAAAAGAATTTGTTTTTAAATAATTTTAAAGAGTTTAAAAAAACTGTCTTATATCAAGAGATATTAAGTCATCATTCTAAATATTCTTGGATGGGCTTTCGTTTACTTTTAGGAAAGGAATTTACTTTAGGGTATTTTTTAAAGAAAATAAAGGGAAATATGGACACAGCCCAAAAACAGCTGAATGAGATTTTAATTAAACAAAGACGAAATAAAGAATTATTCAAGAAAACCGTAAATAAACTGAAGCTAGATAATGATTTACTGCAGTGCGGACAATTATTAATGTGGATTAGAGACAAAAGGTATGTCGGTATTACTAGAGGCGGGTTTTATAAAAGGAATTTGTTTAAAGAACTTGCTCAAAGATTAAAAGTCAGCCAAGAAGACGTGCTTTATTTATTACCCAAGGAAATAAAAGAGGCCTTAGTAAGAGGAAAGAAGATTAATAAACGTTCAATTACGCAAAGAAAAAAAGGATATGCCCTGATTCTTGAAAACGGCAGAGTGGGTAATTTAATCGTTGGGAAAGAATTATCTGTATTAAAAAGGGAAGATATAAGCCAGATTAATGAATTGAAAGGACGGAGTGCCAATTCTGGCCGGGCTTCTGGAGTGGTGAGGGTTGTCATTTATGATAAAGATTTACTCAAATTTAAATCAGGCGAAGTTTTGGTGACTAACATGACCACTCCTGATTATATTATAGCTATGAAAAAAGCGGCAGCCATAGTTACAGATTTGGGAGGAATAACTTGTCATGCAGCTATTATCAGCAGAGAGTTAAATATTCCCTGCATTATTGGCACGCAAATAGCCACTCGAGTTTTGAAAAACGGGGATTTGGTTGAGGTGGATGCGGAGAAGGGGGTGGTGAATGTATTAAATAGAAAATAAAAAATATGAGAGAATATATTTTTTTCAATACCGAGCCGAACGTTAATATTTTAGGCCTTAACCCGATTATTAACGCCTTTTGGGACAAAAGGATGGAGAAATTAACCGGTTATCGGACTTCAAGTTTTATTTATGAAATGAAAGACGGAGTGATGAACGCCGGTTTATTCAAAAGAGAATGGGATAAAATGGCGCGGATTTTTTTTCAGCGTTTTTTAGACGACCGCTTCTTTTCCGAAAAATTAAGAAGGGAATTAGAAAAAGACGGTAGAAAATTATATAATTTTTGCCATGACGCCTTAGTTGAACATAAGCGCAATTTATTGGGGGAGAATAGAAAAAAAATGACGATTTTACGGATTTTTTCATTATATACGACCATTTGCATTCCCGGATTGGTCGGACCAATTATTGAATTCGGTTCGGGCGGAATGACTAATAAGATTAAGGAGATATTAAAGGGAAAGAATTTGGCGGCAATAGGGCTGAATGAGGCCGAATGTCTGACTATTTTAGTATATCCCAATAAAATAACCTGGACGGAAAAAGGGCGTGACGCTTTATATAAACTCACCGCTGGTATTTATCGACGGCGGGAAAAATTGGTTAATTTATCACAGAAATTTTCGGCCGGGATTAATGGTTACGTTCAGAAATGGGGCTGGCTATATTATGGCTACGCCGGACCGGAATATAACTCGCAAAATGTGCGGGAAGAGATAAAGATTATTCTGGATAAGAAGGAAAACCCTCAACGGCAACTGAAGCGGATCAAGGATGGACATCAAAAAAAAATCAAGGAACAGAAAACTTTGAAGCATAAATTAAATTTAAATTTTAAGGAGCAATATTTAATAAATGCCGCCCAGGATTTTGGTTATACTAAAGTTTATCGGGCAAATTTAATGTCCTTGGCTTGCTATACCGTTAATAAGCTTTTATTGGATTTTGCCAAAAAAGAGGGCTATTCCTTGAATCAAATAGGAGCCTGTACCGTCAGGGAGGTGGCCGCTTATCTTCAAGGGAAAAGACCGTTACCGCCAGTTTCAACTCTGAATAAGAGGCGGCAGTATTCATTGTTAATTTCTAAAGAAAAAAATGACAGAGTGCTGGTGGGTCGAAAAGCGGCGGAATGGGTGAAGAATAACGTGATTCGAGAGAAGATCAATAAGAATATTAAAGAGTTGGTCGGAACCGTAGCTTGCATGGGAAAAGTGCAGAAAGTTTCTGGTTTGATTAGAACAGTTATGGGTTCTAAAGATTTAAATAAAGTTAAAAACGGGGACATTTTAATTTCCACGACAACTATTCCGGATTATGTGCCCGCTATGCGCCGCGCCGGCGCGATTGTCACGGAGACCGGTGGTTTGACCTGTCATGCGGCGATTGTTTCGCGGGAATTAAATAAACCTTGTCTGATAGGAGTTAAGCATCTTCTACAAATTTTTCAGGACGGTATTCGGGCGAAGGTTGATTTGGAAAAGGGGATTATAAGAAAAGTATAATAAAAATTGGATTTAGTTGAAGTGGATGCCAATAAAGGGGTGGTTAAAATACTAAAAAAATAACATAATTATTAAGTGGCAATTTATTATGTTAATAAGCTGTCAGCGAGGATATATATATGTCAAAACTTAAATATCTTTATAACAATAAGGATCCTTGGATGTTAGCTGAGGATATTCCTGATATGGATTTTTTCTTTTGCCAAATGTGGCTGACTTGTTTTGTTAATGAATTTGATTGGCCAGGCGGGAAAGCTTACGCAAAAATACTTTCCATTCATAAAGGTTACCACCAATGGTTTTATTTTGGCGAACAAGATTCTAAAGAATTAGGGGATTATTTGGTAAAGAAATTCTTAAAGAATCCTGCTTTTGTAAAAAAGGTAAATAAAGAGATTGTAAGATGGGCTGATATTTTATACAGATATGGTGATTCCTTGCCGGAAACAGGACTTGATAGATGTAGTAATCGTCAACTTTGGAAATTTTACAAAAAACATAATGAAATTCACACCAAGTATTATCAATGGGCTTGGATTCCGGTAGCCGTTGACATGTTTCATTCCAATTTAACCGAAAAACTTAAACAGTATTTACGGGATATTGGAGTTAAGGAAGAGAAGATTAACGAATATTTTGTTTTATTAACCCAGCCGACCAAAAAGTCCTTAATTCAAATAGAGCACGAAGAGTTTTTAAAAATAGCCATAAAGATTCAGAAAGATAAATATCATCAAGAACTTTTTAAAGAGCTGTTTAAAAAGTTTAAGGAACAGGAGGTAGCAAAGTTTGGTTATGAAACACATAGTCTGGAATATGAAAAACTTTTTGAAAAAAGCGTTGAAGGAATTAAAAACAAGATTAAACCGCATATTTATAGATTAATTCAAAAACATTACCAAAAATATTTCTATGTTGCTCACATGTGGGTAGGTAAGGTTTCCAGCTTTGAGTATTATTTAAAAGAATTTGTTCGACTTGTCGGCAGTGGAGCAAATCTTGAAGCAGATTACAGAAAAGAACAAAAAAACTTGGCTTCCACTTTAAAAAAACGACAGCAATTAATTAAAAAACTGAAGATAAGAAATCCTTTGTTAATATTTTTTAACGGTTTTGGCGACTTTATGGTTACTAAGATTTATCGTCGTTTTGCCCAGATTTACGCCCTTTATAAAATGGAATATATTTTAGAAGAAATAGGCAAGAGATTAAATCTTAATTTAATGGAAGTCAGATTTATGTTGCCCGAGGAAGTTAAAAAGGCCTTGCTTTTTAATAAGATCAATCGTAAAAAAATTAAACAAAGAAAAAGGTTTTGTGTTTATTATGTAGAAAAGGGTCAGGATAAAATGTTTGTTGGGGTTAAGGCCAAAGAAATAGCTAAAACGACTAAAAGAAAGATTGAGAAGGTAGTTGAGATTAAAGGGCAAACCGGTTGTGTTGGCAAGGCTAAAGGAAGGGTAAAGATAATTTTCCGGCCCCGGGACATGGGTAAGATGAAAAAGGGAGATATCTTGGTTTCAATTGCCACTGATCCTGATATTGTTCCGGCCATGAAAAAAGCCGCGGCTATTGTTACTGAACAAGGAGGGGTAACTTCTCACGCGGCCATTGTTTCCCGCGAACTCGGCATTCCCTGCGTCATCGGCACCAAAATCGCCACCAAGGTTCTCAAGGACGGGGATTTGGTTGAGGTGGATGCCAATAAAGGGGTGGTTAAAATAATTAAGGCATAATCAAATGATTTTGAATTTATGAAAAATTTAAAATTTGAGGGAGAAAGCAGGGAACAAGAGAAAAAATATAATCCCAACAATGAGGGAATAATTTCGGTTTTTCGCCATGGTGAAAAAAATTCCGACGGCAGTTTATCTGAATCAGGATTTGCCCAAGCCAGAAAAATCGGAGAAAAAACCGAAAGAATGGGACGAATTGTTAAAGACTATGGCAGTCCGATGAAAAGAACGCAGGATATGGCTAGAGAAATGTCTGAGAATTTAGTTCAAAAAGAAGTTGTCAATTTAGACACGGGCGAACCAATAAAAGGAGAAAAATATCAAAGTCGAGTAAGAAATGAATTTTCCTGGATGGTTAAGGGCAAAACAGGTCAATTTATGGAAAAAGATTGGTTTGAATTAGCCAAAGAATATCCGGAAAAACCATTAGAGGTTTATCTGAATTTTGGCGAAAAAAGACCTGATCCGGACACTTTATCGCCAAAAGAAATGGCCAGTCGAGTGGCTAAAGTATTATTTGATCAAATCAGAATGATTGGCCGATTAAAACCAGGTTCAAAAGTCAATTTAGCCGACGCTTCTCATACGCCGGTCTTAGATATTTTTGTTTTAATAGCTTTTAAAGATCAAATAGAGCAGGACCCGATTAATCCCGAGGGCAAGACTTTAGTGGAAAAAATGGGAGGGATGTTTAAAACCGCTGATGGATTTGAGGTGAAAGCGAAAACTGACAGCGAAGGCAATCTTTCCGCCAAAGTATTTTTTAGGGGGAAAAAGTATAATATAGATTTGAACGATTTTGAAAAATTAGCGAATTTTTACAAAGAAGAGAAACAAGAAAATTAGAATCAACTAATTATATATGCTGAAGTTAAACCCAAAAGATTACGATTATCTATGGACAGACCACGATATTAATTTTATCTTTACTTCTTGTTATCTTTTTAAGGAATTCAAGACGGTTGATATAGTTTTAATTTATGATTATTTAAATAAGGGGTTAAAATTTTATCTTGCAAAGAGTTATAGAAAAAAATTGTCCGAGTACGGGATAATTTTTTATAATAAATTATTTCCTGTTTGGAAAAAGAAAATCATAAAAAACATTCAAGAAGGAAAAAGGATTATTAGGGAGACAAAAGAACATAAGAATATTATTAGGTTAATGACAAATGACGAAATTAGAAGACATATAGTTAAACGGGTAAATTTATTTCAATCGTTAGGAGGGAATTATTTCTATACAGAATTCTTTTTTCTAGATAAAATTGAAGCATTAACAAGCGAAGAAATTAAGAAACACAAAAATCTTAGCAGAAATTTGAAACAGGTTGGCAAAATTAAATTTGAAGCAAGGAGTGTATTGAATAATTTTTATAACTACAAAAAGATTTTTGAGCCGTATATACAGGAAGTTTGCGAGAGAACTGAAAGGAAAGACGTTCCTTGGTTGAGTTATCAAGAAATTATTAGAGTTATAAAAGGAGAATATGTTGCAACTTCTAATCGAGATAAAACCAATTGGTTGTTATGTAAAAAGAATAATTGGAAACTGATACAAGGAAAAAAGGCAACAGAAACAATGAAACATTTTGACAGTTTTTTTAAAATTGATACGGACATAATTAAAGGATTAGTGGCCAGTCCGGGAATCAAGAGGGGGATTGTCAAAGTTCTTCGGACCAGTTTTAGTGATAAAGTTAACGAAGAAATAAAAAAAGTAGAGAATGGCGACATTTTAGTCGCGGCGACCACTGGTCCGGAAATTATGACCGCTTGTGAGAAGGCTGGGGCGATTGTGACCGACGAAGGTGGAATTACTTCGCATGCCGCTATTGTCAGTCGTGAACTTAAAATTCCTTGTGTTATCGGTACTAAAATCGCTACTCAGATTTTGAAAGATGGAGATTTAGTGGAAGTTGATGCCGGTAAAGGAACTATTAAAATTATTAAGAAGAAATAATTACTCAGTATGCCTAAATATTCTTTATTAAACCAAGATATTAATACTTCTTTTTTGAATATTGAAACTACTTGGGCGGGAATGCGCAGTTCGCTTTTAAAGAAACAAGTCGGCCGGCCGATACCGGATTCTTTCTGTGAGTTGGTTAAGGGAGAGACCTTGAGTTACTTTCAAAACTCCCAGCAAGCGAATTTTTTTGCTCATGCTTGCGCTCGGCGGATCCTGAAAGATAAGAAGTTATTATCCGCCATTAAGAGGATGACTGCCAAATTGGCCGGCGAGACATTGGAATTGGCTGAGGCTAATTTTCCTGTGCCGAAGTTATCCGATCAGGAAATTATTGGACTTTTGACAAAAATCCGTAACCTGCAGATGGATTTTGCCGCCTGGGGGATGGTGGTTGCCTTTGCTGATATCTATGGGGAGATTTCCGATCAAGTGATGAAGATATTTTCCCGCCGCCAAGGTTTGAAATATCTGGTAAATTTTTATTTGGAGGTTTTGGCCAATCCGATAAAACCCAGTCTAACGGCGCAGGCCTATGAAAAAATCGTCTCGTCTAAAGATAATAGGCGGTTAAAACAGAAATATTTTTGGCTTGATCAGGGATATATCGGCCGCGGGCTCAGTTTGAAACAATTAAACGATATCCGCCGCCATCGTAAGACGGATAAAGTAGGTAGAAAAGTCGGACGGAGCCGGTTGTTGCAAGAGTTAAAGCTATCTCCGGCCGAGAAAAATTTACTAGCCGTTTCCGGAGAGATAGTTAATCTTAAATCTTTGCGGTCTGATACTAGACAAGCACTGTACGTAGTGGTTAATAATATTGTTGATTTATTGGCGGCGCGTTGGCGTATTCCGGCAAAATATCTTGAAGCTTTATCTACCCAAGAATTGATTTCCACCATCAGGCAGTCCAAAAATATCGCTAAAAATTTAGCCGACCGCTGGTCGCGTAGCCTGATTATCCCTCAATCGGCCGATAATTACCGAATTATCTGCGGCGGCGGAATTGATAAGTTTCTTTATCGTCGCCTTGGCACCGGTCAGGAGCAAATAAAAAATATAACGGAACTTAAAGGCCAAGTCGCTCAGCCGGGCAAAGCGCGCGGCCGGGTCAGGCTAGTCTTCGGTCCGCAGCATAATTCCAAAGTTAAGCGGGGCGATATTTTAGTTTCGGTATCTACTAGTCCACAGCTATTGCCGGCCATGAAATTAGCCGCCGCTTTTGTTACTGAGATGGGCGGAATTACTTCTCACGCCGCAATTGTTTCCCGAGAACTTAAAATTCCTTGTATTGTCGGCACGAAAATTGCTACTTCTGTCTTAAAGGACGGGGATTTGGTTGAAGTTGATGCTACACATGGTATAATTAATATCATTAAAAAGTAAAAATATGAGTAAATTTATAAAACATTTTAAACAAGTTTATAAGAAAGACGTTGATTTAGTCGGAGGCAAAGGCGCTTCTTTAGGGGAAATGACTAATGCCGGTTTTTCCGTGCCCGAGGGTTTTGTAGTCACTTCTTTGGCATTTGAAGAATATTTAACGGAAACTGATATTAATGTGGAAATTAATGCTATGTGGAAAAGGATTAATATCAAGGATATTGAAAATGTTGAGGAGAATTCAGAGATTATTCGCGATGTCATATTAAAAGGCAAAATACCCAAGGTTTGTGCCGATGAAATTGTTAAAAATTTTCAAAAATTAAGGGCGAAATACGTGGCAGTCAGGAGTTCGGCCACAGCCGAGGATTCTAAAATTGATTCCTGGGCCGGGGAATTGGAAAGTTATTTAAATACCACTCAAAGAAATTTAATCAATAACGTTAAGAAGTGCTGGGCTTCTCTTTATACCCCTCGGGCTTTGTTTTATCGGGTTGAAAGAAAACTTCAAGTGAAAAAAGTTTCCGTGGCCGTGGTGGTTCAAAAAATGGTTCAATCAGAGGTTTCCGGCATTTGTTTTACAGTTCATCCAATCACCAAGGACAAAAACCAAATGATTATTGAGGCCGGTTATGGATTGGGAGAGGCAATTGTCGGGGGAATGATTACCCCTGATGCTTATGTGGTTGAAAAAGATTCTTTGACTATTTTGGATGTCAACATTAGTGAACAGGGAAAGATGATTAAATGGGTGAAAAACAAAAATCAGAACATTGCCGTCCCTAAAGCAAAACAAGCTCAACAAAAATTAAAAAATTCCGAGATTATTAAATTAAGTAAAATAGCCAGAGATATTGAAAAACATTATAAATCACCGCAGGATATTGAATGGGCTTTAGAGAGAGGTAAATTATACATTACCCAAAGCAGACCTATTACGACTTTGTAATAAGAACCTGCTCACTGTGTTCGCAGAACCTTGAAATTCCATCAGGGCTCGCAAATGTAAAAATTAGCATTTTTCCATTTGTCTCGCCCTTTGTAATTATAAAATGCTTAAAAGAATATTAAAAAAAATAATTCCTCACCAAGTTTTTTTGATTTATCATTGGCTTTTGGCTTGTTTAGCCGGTTTTATTTATGGTTATCCGAGCAGAAAAATGATTGTCATCGGCGTGACCGGCACTTCGGGCAAGTCAACAGCGGTTAATTTAATCGGTCAAATTTTAGAGCAGGCCGGTTTTAAGGTTGGATTGGCCACGACTTTTAATTTCAAAATCGGGAAAAAAGAATGGATAAACAAGGAGAAGATGACCATGCTTGGCCGTTTTGCTTTACAAAGATTGTTGAAAAAAATGTCCAGGTCGGGTTGCCATTATGCCGTTATTGAGACCACTTCGCAGGGCGTAAAACAATATCGCCATTTGGGAATCAGTTATGATGTCGGGGTTTTTACCAATCTGGCGCCGGAACATATTGAATCACATGGAAGCTTTGAAAAGTACCGAGAAGCCAAACAAAATTTTTTTCAGCATCTAGGCAAAAGAAAAAAGAAAAGAATAGGCAATAAATTAATTGACAAGGTCAGTGTTGTCAATCTGGATGATGAAAACAGGGAATATTTTTTAAAATTTAAACTAGACGGACAATATGGATACGGAATAAGTTTTAAACCGAAAAGTTTAAATAATAAACAAATTGAACTTATAAAAGCGGAGCTCATAAGATTAAATTCAAACGGTTCAGAGTTTACGGTTCAAGGCGTAAAGTTTACGTTAAATTTGCTTGGTAAATTTAACGTTTACAATGCTTTGACTGCCATTAGTGTCGGTTTGTCTCAAGGAATTAATTTAGAAACTTGTAAAAAGGCTTTAATGGAGATTAAACAAATTCCCGGACGAATGGAAATAATTATTAAAGAACCTTTTATGGTTGTTGTTGATTATGCCCATACGCCCGACTCTTTGGAAAAGGTTTATAAGAGTTTGAAGGATTTAAACGACCAGGCAAAATTAATCTGTGTTTTAGGGGCCGCCGGAGGGGGAAGAGACAAATGGAAAAGGCCTGTTATGGGAGAAGTGGCGGAAAAATATTGCGATGAAATAATCGTCACCAATGAAGACCCTTATGATGAAGACCCGGAAGAAATTGTCAATCAAATAATTTCTGGCGTTAAAAATAAAAAAGCCGCAAGAATTATTGACAGAAAAAAAGCGATTCAAAACGCTTTAGAAACGGCGGGAAAAGGGGATATAGTTGTTGTTACCGGCAAAGGTTGCGAACCCTGGATTATGGGGAGTAAAGGAGAAAAAATTGCTTGGGACGACAGGAAAATAGTTAAAGATTTTTTAAATGAAGAGCAAAGGGGTGTGGATTAACTGTGGAAAACGCATACTTTGGCTTAAATTGGCGTAAAAAAACAAGACAATTAAGCTTGACCAATTAGGTCTTGTCTGCTATTATATATATATGTAAACCCCCACACCAAATTGTTTATCACTTTTATTTTTACTTTTCAAAATATAAACATAAAACATATTTTTAATTTGGTGTGGGGGTGAATTTTTAAGTGTTTAATATTTTTTTATTATATATACTTAAAAGATAAAATCTAACAAGAAAACCTTTAGGAAAGTCGTTCCAGAAGGTTTTTTGTCCTCAAAATCCCTCACATAGAAATCATGCTTTTTTTAATGCGAAGCATAAAGTTAATTTTATTATAGACCTTTTTATTTTAAAATATCCTTTCCCTTACCCAGAACTCGCAAAAAAGCTGAGCATTATAATTTCTGGGTGAGGGACTAAATATTTTATGTCTGAAAAACGTAAATATTTTAATGATTTTCGCCCCAATTTGGAACTTCCTGATTTGACCGAAGTCCAGAAAGTTTCATATAATAGGTTTTTGAATGAGGGGATAAAAGAACTGCTCAAAGAATTTTCTCCTATTGAAGATTCAGTGGGAAAGATTTTTGAGTTGCACTTTTTAGATTGCTATTTATCCGCGGCCAAATTTGACGAACTTATCAGCAAAGACCGCAATTTAACCTATGAAGCACCTTTAACCGTAAAGGTGCTTTTAATTAATAAAAAAACGGGAAAAAGAATAAATCAGGAAATATATTTCGGCGATATGCCTTTAATGACGGAAAGAGGGACGTTTATTGTTAACGGCATTGAAAGAGTAGTTGTTCAACAACTTATCAGGTCGCCCGGCGTATTCTTTAGTCAAGAATCAATCAAGGGGCGATTTTTTTACGGAGCTAAAATTATTCCTGATAGAGGGGCCTGGTTTGAATTTGAGACAGACGCCAAGAAAGTGATATGGGTGAGAATTGACCGCCAGAGAAAAACTCCGTTTACTTCTCTGTTAAGGGTTTTTGGCTATGGTACGGATAAAGAAATTCTTGATTTGTTCACGCCGAAAGGTTCCTCTTTAAGCAAGGAAAAAGAAAAGGACATTTTGACTCTTGATTATATCAAAGCCGCTTTGGAAAAAGATCCTTCCGCTTCGGAAGAAGAAGGGTTAATTGAGGTTTACAGAAAAATCAGGCCGGGTGATTTGGCTACGGTTGATAATGCTAAATCCTTGATTTATGCCATGTTTTTCCAACCCAATCGTTATGACCTCAGTAAAGTTGGAAGATATAAAATAAACCAGAGGCTCGGGCTTGATGAAAAGATAAAAGACCGCATTCTGCGGCCGGAAGATCTGGTGGCCATTATCAAAGAAATAATCAGGCTCAACCTTAACCAAGGGAAAGCGGATGACATAGATCACTTAGCCAACCGTCGTATTCGTGCGGTTGGCGAATTAGTTCAGAA
>CAZCKV010000008.1:0-12451 GCA_964499385.1 uncultured Gammaproteobacteria bacterium
CTCCACAATCAAACAAACATCAGTTTTCTCATTTTTTTGATGGGCTGCTAACACAGCCGCCCATTGAATTTCCGCAACGCCGCGCGCGAAGGCCGCGCCTGCAGCGTGGCACTTTCTTTTTTCAGTAATTTCTGATAAAATAGGTTTAAGCGAAATCGTATAAATGCTCCATTTAGAAAAACATATGAAACAAAAAATTAATACATCAGCAAAACGCAAACAAAAGAAGGCAATTAAAAAACCTCTGAATTTAAAATCGCAGCGACTCAAGTCTAAAAAAACCGCGATAAGGATAAAAAGAAAAAAGGAAACAACTCCTGTGTTACATAAATCCCCGGAAAATCCGATAATTTCGCCAATGCCGGAGAACGTCTGGGAGGCTTGGCAAACTTTTAATCCCGGTGTTATTTTGCTTGACAACAAAATTCATTTTCTTTATCGAGCCATCGGTCCTGACGGCATGTCGCGCTTAGGCTATGCCGTTTCAAACGACGGTTTTACCATTGACGAGCGGTTGCCTTATCCCGTTTACGAACACAAAACGGGCAAACGAACATTTAATATTTACTCTTTTCTTTCCGGCGGCAGCTGGGGCGGCTCCGAGGACCCCCGTCTTGTTCGCGTAGATGAGGAAGATGTTTTGTATATGACTTATACTGCCTGCGATAATGGACTGCGCGTTGGTTTGACTTCCATTAAAGTTGACGACTTTTTAAATAAAAAATGGCAATGGCGGCCGCCAGCTTTAATTTCACCGCCGGGCGAGGTTCACAAAAACTGGCTGATTTTTCCAGAAAAGATAAATGGCCGGTACGCCATTCTTCATAGTATTAAGCCGGACATCCAGATAGAATATGTTGATAGTTTAGAATTTGATAATAAAACTTATATTGAAAGTTTTCATGGGGGCAGGCCGCAAAAAGGCTGTTGGGATAAATGGCTCCGAGGCGCTGGCGCGCCACCGATTAAAACCAAAGACGGCTGGCTTTTGTTTTATCATGCCATGGATAATGACTGGAGCAAATATAAGGTTGGAGCTATGCTTCTTGATCTTGATGATCCGACTAAAATATTACACCGCTCGAAAGAGCCCGTCCTAGAACCAAAAGAGTCTTATGAAAATAACGGATGCAAACCAGGCATTGTTTACGTTTCTGGCGCGGTCGTTAAAGACAGAAACCTTTTAGTTTACTACGGCTGTTCTGATAGTTATGTTGGCGTTGCTTATGCTCCTTTAGAAGAATTTTTAGAAGCGTTGAAAAAGGAAACTAAACCAAAACTTAAATTTAAAACTTTAAAGAAAAAGTAAAGAGTTTTGTCCAAATTTTGGACTCCCATCTTTTGATTGAAAGGCGGAAGTAAAACCCTTTTCTTTCTGAAAGTCAAATAATTTTACCCTCTCTTATCTGAATTATTTCTATATTTAGAAAGAAAGGGATTAATAAATTTGGCATGATTACTATTAAGCGTTATCCTAAAAACCCAATTCTCAGACCTGACCAAGAAAATTCCTGGGAAGCGGAAGCGGTATTTAACGGCTGTCCGGTTCAGCGCGGCAAAAAAATTCACCTTCTTTACCGCGCGATTTCTATTCCCCATTATCATACAAGAATTGGATTTCAAACTCAGGTTTCCACCATTGGCCAAGCAGTAAGTTCTGATGGCATTCATTTTCAAAAGAGACAACAGTTTATCACGCCTGAACAGCCTTGGGAACGCTTCGGTTGTGAAGATCCCCGCGTCACAAAACTCGGTGAAATATATTACGTCTTTTATACGGCCCTTTCAAAATACCCTCCCACAGCCGAAGGAATCAAAGTTGGCGTGGCCCTCAGTAAAGACCTGAAACATATCCGGGAAAAACACCTTGTTACCCCCTTCAATGCCAAAGCAATGGCTCTTTTTCCTGAAAAAATCAATGACAAATTATGCGCAATACTTACCGCGAATACAGATATGCCTCCTGCCAAAATAGCCCTCGCTTATTTTAACGCGCCAGATCAAATCTGGTCTCAAAAATACTGGAAACAATGGTACTCTAGCCTTGACAAACACGCCCTACCTCTCCAGCGCCGGCCTGAAGATCACATTGAAGTTGGAGCCCCTCCTATTAAAACCAAATACGGCTGGCTTTTAATTTACTCCTACATTAGGAACTATTTTTCACCCGAAAAACTTTTTGGAATTGAAGCGGCGTTGTTGGACCTTAAAAATCCTTTAAAAATACTTGCCCGAACAGACGCTCCTCTTTTAACTCCGGAGGAAGAATATGAACTTTATGGCAAAGTGCACAATACAATTTTCCCTTCCGGCGCATTAGTGGAAGGAAATAAACTCCGCATTTATTACGGAGCAACGGACACCACCTGCTGCCTGGCTACGCTCAGTCTTTCAAAACTTATTGATTATATCCAATGCTACCCTAAAGAAGGGCTGGTAAAATTCAAACGCGCAAAAGAAAATCCCATTATTGTTCCAAATAAAGAACGTTTATGGGAAACAAAAGCAACGTTTAATCCCGCGGCTTTTTATGAAAAGGGAAAAGTTCATATTATCTATCGCGCCATGGCAGAAGATAACACTTCTGTGTTGGGATATGCTACAAGCAGCGACGGAATCAATATTGATTATAAAAGTGCGGAACCTGTTTATGCGCCACGGGAGGATTTTGAAAAAAAACGAAATCCCGGCGGGAATTCGGGATGCGAGGATCCAAGAATAACCAAAATCGGAGACACGCTTTATATGTGCTACACCGCGTTTAACGGAAAAAATCCGCCCCGAATAGCCTTAACCTCAATACCGCTGAAAAAATTCCTTAAAAAAGAATGGGATTGGAAACGCCCCGTTCTTATTTCCCCGCCCGAATTTAACAATAAAGACGCCTGTATTTTCCCCGAAACAGTGGGGAAAAAATATCTCATTTTCCACCGCATAGGAGATGATATTGACATCGCCCTGGTCCCTAATTTGCATTTTGACGGTTCAACCTGGCTTGAAGAAATTAGATGGCTGAAACCGCGCAAGGGATTTTGGGATAGTAAAAAAATAGGCATCGCCGCCCCTCCCATTAAAACGCGTAAAGGCTGGATACTATTTTACCACGGGGTCTCCGAAGAAGATGGTATGTATAGAATAGGAGCGGTGCTTCTCAATCTTAAAAATCCGACGCGCATCATTGGCCGGACAGATTATCCTCTTTTAGAGCCGGAAACCTTATACGAAAAAGAGGGACAGGTTTCAAACGTTGTCTTTCCCTGCGGCAATGTTGTAATTGGAAATCGCATATATATTTACTATGGTGGAGGAGACAAAGTAATAGGAACAGCAAGTATAGAAATAAAAAAACTGCTTAAGATATTGCGTTAGTTTTTAAATCTCTTAATAGGGACTCAAACACAAAAAAACAGGTTGACCTGTTTTTTTTAGAGGTTGAACCTCCACAAATAAACTTAGAAATTTAGTTTCCAAAAATAATAATTATTTATATCAACCCAAAAAGCATGGCTATGCCTAAAAATAGGATAATCAAACCGGAAACCAAATGCAGATACCTGATATTCTTGTCTTTCCAATCGGAAATGTTTTGCGCCTTGGAAAGGCCGAAATAAACAATACCGGTAATAACCAACATTGGCAGGACGAAAATTAAATTATTCCCATATTAATATTAATAAATTCTTATATTTCCTCTGCTAATTTCCAATTTTTCCACTTTTAGCCTTTCCACTTCTCAGAGCAACATTTACAAGAACAGTTCCCCGAATTTTCTTCAAAAGCGTCGAGAATATCAACGAGATTGCCTGCAGTTTCAAGATCATTGGCACACCAATAAAAAAAACTGAACTGCCGAGAAGCGCTGCAACTCTTGCTATTTGCCTACCAGCCGCATTAGCATCTCGGCAATCATTTATGATTGTGATGTTCACATTTTTCATTACTTCTTATTTGTACTTCCATATTTTTCTTTCAAAGACTGAATATATCCGTCCTCGATTTTCTCAAACAGAGGGCTAATCTCGCTTGAGATTTTATGTCCCGCTTCAAAATCAGAAAATAATTTTCTCCACGATAGCGTTTCTGTTTCTCCAGATATATTAAGCTGTCGAAAAATTTGCTTGGCAGATTCTGGAATAAGAGGAAGGCTTAATATTGATACAACACGGCACAATTTTGCAGCATGATAGAGTGTAGTTGCCGCGTCATCCGGTGATGTGTTTCGGGTATCCCAGGGCGCCTGAGCACTGAAGTAGCGATCGCAATTTGCCCATAATTCTCTCAGCGCTCCGACCCAAGTTTGGAAATTGCATTTCGACAATTCCGTATCGCAAGTATCGGCAAGCTCTTTTACGGTTTGCCATAACTTAATATCAACATCTCGATCTAAGATTTTCTTGGGAATTTCGCCATCATAATAACGATTGATGAATGTTAGTGTTCTGTGGATAAAATTTCCAAGGCTATTTGCTAAGTTTTCAACGCCTTGCTGAAATCCGTCCCAAGAAAAATCAGAATCCGAGCGTTCGGGAATAATAGTCACGAGATAATATCTCCAGTAATCTGCAGGAAATTCAGCAATGGCATCATCGAGAAAAATACCTCTTTTCTGCGAAGTGCTGAATTTTCCTCTTTCGTAGTTGAGATATTCAAACCCTTTTATAAATCTCGCCAGATTATACTCTCTACCGCTCCCGATAATAATTGATGGCCAAATAATCGTGTGAAAAGGAACATTGTCTTTGCCGAGAAATTGCACAAGACGAGAATCTTTGTTTTGCCAATATTTCTTCCATAAATTTTCATCTCCTTTTTCTCTCGCCCAATCTTTGGTTATTGAAATATAAGCATTTGGGGCATCGAACCAAACATAAAAAACCTTGTCTTCGAACCCCTTCAAAGGAACCGAAATACCCCATTTCAAATCGCGTGTAATACAACGATCCTTTAGACCTTCTTGGAGCCATTTTTTAGCAATAGAAACAGTAATTTTCGGCCAATTCTTTTGAACAGTAATCCATTCTCTTAATTCCTTTTCAAAATGTGGCAAACAGATGAATAATTGTCTTGATTCTTTCGGCACCAGTGCCGTACTTCCACTTACAGTAGATTTTGGGTTAACAAGTTCTATTGCGTCCAAAAGCTTGGTGCAACCATCACATTGATCACCACGAGCCGGAAAATAACCACAGTGTGGACATGTTCCTTCCACAAAGCGGTCTGGGAGAAAACGATTGTTTAGCTCATCGTAAAGTTGAGTTATTGAATGCTCTGCAATATGGCCATTTTTGTAGAGTTTAGAAAAAATATCTTGCGTCAAGTGATGATTGGCTTGGGAACTTGAACGGCCGAAATAATCAAAAGACAGATTGAATTTTTCGTATACATCCTTTTGGATTTGATATAGCCGGTCGCAATACTCTTCGACAGGAACACCTTCTTTTTCGGCCGCTATTTCTGCGGGTGCTCCGTGCTCATCTGTACCGCAAATAAAAATTACGTCTTCTCCTTTTTGGCGAAGGTAACGAGCGTAAATATCGGCTGGCAGTAGCGAGCCTATAAAATTACCCAAATGTTTTACACCATTGATATATGGCAAGGCACTGGTAACTATTGTTCTTTTGTAATTTGAGTTGTTCATATTTTTACTCTTAATAACTAAAAATAGCCCTGCGAGAGGGCTATTTTCTTTGATTAGCTATGTGTAGTGGTTAAATAAGAAAAATCGCCCTCTCTATAGGGTTAGCCATTTCCATTATCATATTATTTCGGGCGACTTTGTTCATACTGGGAGTATAGCAGATTTATAAATTTATTACAAGCAACCCACCGCATTCCTCCCTCCACTCTCTCCTGCCGTGCCGTCCGAGCGAAATCAGGATGAGGCCAGCCCCGCCGTCTGCTCGTTCAGAGCAGAACACCAAATAAAACTTTTTTTAATGTGGCGGGTATTAGCGAGCGGCGGCAGGACGGCTTCCATTGGTCAGGAATTTTTGATAAAGTAGGTTCGAGCGAAGTCGTAAATATACTCCATTAAAAAACAAGTTAACCTGTTTTTTTTTTTTTTATTTTAAATTATCCTTATACCAGACCAAAAAGCATGGCTATGCCCAATCCCAGAATGATTAAACCGGAAACTAAATGCAGATACCTGATATTCTTGTCTTTCCAATCGGAAACGTTTTGCGCCTTGGAAAGGCCGAAATAAACAATACCGGTAATAACCAACATTGGCAGGACGAAAACCAGGTTATAAATCAAAAGCCAGGGAACGGCTTTTGCCAAATCCAGGGCGCACAAAATTCCGCCGCAGATAACATAAGGGCCGATGGTGCACGGCAGTAAAAACACGGTAACGAAAAACCCCGCTATAAAAGCTCCCCAAGGGGAAGTCGCTCTTGAAATTATTTTTTTAACTTTGGGCCTTAAAAACATGGGCATTTCCGTGCCTAATCTCCCCGGCCGGTATTTTACGAAATCCATGATGTTCAAAAGGCCTAAAATAATCGCCAGACCGCCGAGTATTTTGTACAACCACAAACGAATTGATGCCAGAGCCTGAACTATCTGAAAAAACCTGACAATAACCAGGCCATAAAAAAAATACATGATAAAAACCGACAAAGCGAAAACCAGTCCCGCCCACAAAACTTTTTTCTTCGCTTCCGGATTGTAGGTTAAAATCGTAATTAATATCAAAGTTAAGACCGCCAAAGCGCAGGGATTAACTGCGTCAACCGCGGCCAGGGACAAAATTTTAGTCAGAGTAAGTTTTGTCTGGATTGTCGCATCGCTTGTTTTCGGCTTGTCCGGTTCAACCAATCCTCCGTTAGCCGGCGAGATTTTGTCTGTTTGCCACTGGAAAAGCCAGCCATCTAACTCAATGGCGCGGTTGAAATCAACTGTTTTTCCCGATAAAGCGACTCTTTCCGGCTTAACTTCCTTTAAATTATTTTCTTTTAAAATTTCCTCCGGGTCGCCGATTAATAAATTTTTCAATATTTCTCCGTTCCCGCCCGTCTTGTTTTTGATTAATATCTTATTCTGGTGCCAAATCTTCGGTTTCCCGGGCAAAAAATTTATGTCCAAATTACTGAAGTCAACCGTTTCCCCGTTTATTAAAGAGCACTCGTTTTTCTCCAAATTCTTAATTTCTGTTTCAAAACTTTTAATAATTGGTGAGTCGCCCGTTATTTGTTTTTGCTTATCAAAAATAACTTTGGGGATTCCCAAAGAAACGTTGTAAAAATTGCTTATTTGGTAGTTTATTGACGCATTCTCCGGACTCTGGTAAATTTCGTATTCAATCACCACTAAACGGGGGTTTTCAACCAAAGCGTCTTTTAAGACAATCGGGTCTGTTTCGGCGCAATGAGGACAGCCGACGCCGGTGAAATAATTGACGCAAACAAAATCATCTTCCGCCCGCGCATTAAAGGGAATTAAAAAAAGAAAACTGGCAAGAAAGACAAATCCTAAAAGTTTTATTCTTCTCATGATACCAAATATATCAAATTTCTGTTTATCAGGCAAGTCCCGCTATTTACAATGCATAAATCTCTGTTATAATTTTTGTAATCGCGTATGCCGAGGTAGCTCAGTGGTAGAGCAAATGGCTGGTTTTCGGCCCATTTAATGGTAACATTAAAATGCAAACCAGGTGAAATCGGGGAAACCTGATAAAAAAGGCAATCCCGAGCCAAGCCCTTTTAAAGGGAAGGTGTAGAGACTATCCCATAGGGAGTACTCCAAATATTTATTATTTGGAGGAAGCGCCTGGAGTCCTAATAATTAGGATTATGATATAGTCCGAACCTTTGGGAAACCAAAGTAAAATCAAGGAAAACCATTGTGTCGGCAGTTCGATTCTGCCCCTCGGCATTTTTCATTTAATATTATTTATTAATTTATAAAAACTCGAGTAATCGAGTTTTTATAAATTTGAAAATGGGCGACCAAGGAATCGGACCCTGTTCTCTTCCGTGTAAAGGAAGCGTTTTACCATTAAACTAGTCGCCCAATCTTAATCTCTTTTTAAAATTTTAACTACTCCATTATCTGCATCAAGCTCTACTAAATTGTAATCTTTCAAAATTCTGGTTGCAACCTTAGTTCCAACAATACAAGGAATTTTTAATTCTCTGCTAACTATAGAGGCGTGGCATAAAAAGCCACCCTCATCAGAAATAATACCAGAACATATTCTTACAACTGGCATATAATCAGGCGTGGTCCCGTGCGCTACAATAATGTCTCCCTTTTGCATCTTAGGAAAATCTTTTGGCGAAAGAATAATTTTAGTATTACCTTTTACCTTTCCTTTATAGGCTATGGCCCCTTTTATTGCCTCTTTCTCTACAAATCTTTCTTCAAAAAGTTTCTTTTTTATCTGTCTAAACTCTCTAATTATTTTTTTGTCAGTTACTATATAATCATTAAAGAGAATAAATTCTTTAATGTTTGATTTATATTGTTTAAGATATCTCGGCAGGAAATTTAATTTATCCAAACACAAATCCATTTTACCACCAGGAGTAAAAAGATTTTCTGTTTCTAGTCGCGCCTTTTCACATTTCTTTATCAATAATTTATCTCTTAAAGGAATCTTCAAGTCCCTCGCTATATAAGGAATTTTGAATGTAAGCGACTCAAAAGCTAATATTTTCGAAGCCAAGTAAAAAACCCTTTCGTTTGATGATTTCTTATTTAGGCTGCCTTGATCTGCAATAGAGTGAAACTCTTTGATCCTTTCATAATATCTATTAATACCACTATGAAGAATTCTTGATTTCCTTTTTGAATTTATTTTCTCCACTAAACAAGAATTAAAATTAGCAAAATTAACAAAAAATTCATAAAAATTATTTGGATTTTTATAGACTAAAACATTGTTATAAATACCGCACCCACTTTCCTTCTGTAATAAACGCCTATAAGCATGATAAATGGCAAATAAAAATGAAAAATTATAACGCCGGACAAATAAAAGAGAGGTGTATTTCCGTGTTAAGAATTTCCTTATTTTTCTGTCAATATTTTGAGTCTTCGGATTTTGCTTCATTATAAATAAATTCTTTGTCTCTATATTTTAATTTTATTTTACCTTCTGACAAAAATTCTATTTGAGCCGGTTCGGTTTCGTTTATGATTTTATCTTCAATTTTTCGAAACCCTTCTTCGCTAATATTGCCCTCATTAGCAAGATAAACAAATAAAGCATCTAGTTCTCCGCTATGACCTACAATACTAATCACAACTGGCCTTTCAGGAAAAAATCCACCAATGAACTTTCTTAACCTTTTCATACCTTCCAAGTAATTTTTTGCCACCTCTTCCGGATTTGGCCCAATTTGTTCTTCTTGAATTTGGCCCTTATCTTTAATCCAGTTTTTTATTATTTGATTGTCCGACATTTCTCTTGGTGTGGTTTTGAGATATTCTTTCCATCGCGAATCTCCAAATTGCTTAATCCATAATGGAAATTCAATAATTATTTTCGAATCAGGATTTTTACTCGCTTGTTCGACAATTTCCTTAGCGGTTTTTGTTGCGCCTTTTTCTTTTGATAATTCTTTTATTTTTTGACTATTTACAAAAATTACATCATCTCTGTTTTTAAAAAGTTCTTTTAATTCATCTGTATATACTTCCATTGTGGACTGTGTACGTTTTAGTCCTGAAGCGCCGCCAAAAAACATAATAGACCCTTTGTCCATATTCTCAATTAAATCAGCTATTTCTTTAGCTCTTTCTCTTGCAAGTATTTCCCCTTTTTCAGTAATACCCTCAAATTTTTCAGACCTCTTTTCTTCGGTCCTAGGCCATTCGGTATGGCGTGTAATAAAAAATTTTTCTTTTTCTTCCATAAAGTTATTAAAAACTTATTCGCATGTTACAGATTTGGCTAGGTTCTTTGGTCGATCGATATCGCGACCAAGTAGGGCTGCCGTATAATAAGCGAAAAGCTGGAAGGGCACGACTGACAAAATCGGCGTCAGCATCTCCAGGGTTTTAGGAATATAAATCACGTCTCGGGTTAATTTTTTAATCTCTTTATCGCCTTCGGTGGCTAGAGCCAGAATCGGACCGCCGCGGGCCTTGATTTCCTCCAAATTGGAAATCATTTTCTCATAGACGCTGTCGGTAAGAGCGATGCCGAACGTCGGGAAATTTTTGTCAATCAAAGCCAAGGGTCCGTGCTTCATTTCTCCTGCTCCGTAACCTTCGGCATGGATGTAAGAAATCTCTTTAAACTTCAACGCTCCTTCCATGGCGATCGGATAATTGTATTTTCGTCCCAGAAACAAAAAGTTCTCGGATTTATGATATTTCTTGGCTAATCTTTTAATCAGCGGCGCTTGTTTCAGAACTTTCTCAACCAAATCCGGAAGACATTTTATCTCTTTCGCGATTCTCTGCCCCATGACTAGAGACATCTGGCGCTGTCTGCCCAAAAACAGCGTCAGGAGAACCAAAATGCAAAGCTGGGAAGTAAAAGCCTTGGTTGAGGCAACTGCCGTTTCCGGACCAATGTGATTATAAACGCCGGCATCGGTTTCCCGGGTGATGCTTGAACCGACGGCGTTAATAATTCCCAAAGTCAAAATCCCTTTTCTTTTAACCTCTTTCAAAGCGGCCAAAGTGTCGGCTGTTTCTCCTGACTGGGAAACGCAAAGCAGAGCCGTTTTTTTATCTAAAATCGGTTTGCGATAACGAAACTCTGAAGCAAATTCCACTTCCACCGGCAGACCCGCGTACTCTTCCAACATATATTCGCCCGTCAGTCCGGCAAAGTAGGCCGTGCCACAACCGACAATGATCAACCGTTCAATCTCCCTCAGTTTTTCTTGAATGCATTCCAGGCCGCCCAATTTGGCCAGTCCTTCTTTTTCGATCAATCGGCCAGCCATTGAATTTCTTAATGAATCGGGTTGGTCAAAAATTTCCTTCAACATAAAATGGGAATAGCCGTTTTTTTGGACTTTTTCCAAATCCCAATCCAGAACTTCGGTTTTTTTCAACAAAGTTTCCCGGGATAAATTAATGAAATTCATCCCTTTCGAAGTAATTACGGCAACCTCCCCGTCGTTTAAATAAACAACCCGTTTGGTATGGGCCAAAATCGCCGAAGCGTCGGACGCCACAACAACCTCGTTATTGTTTACTCCGATTAAAATCGGCGAAGACATTCTGGCAACTACGATTTTTTCCGGATCATTTCTGGAAATGACGGCTAAGCCGTAAGTGCCTTTGACGAGTTTCAGAGCGTTAATGACCGCCTCTTCCAAATTGCCTTGGAAAAATTTTTCAAGTAAATGAGCCAGGATTTCAGTATCGGTTTCTGAAAAAAATTTATGGCCTTCTTCGGCTAATTCTTTTTTCAATTCCCGGTAATTTTCAATAATTCCGTTATGAACCAAAAAAATATTTTTCTCGCAATCCCAATGCGGATGCGCGTTTTCTTCAGTCACAGCCCCATTAGTTGCCCACCGGGAATGGCCGATACCCCAACAACCTTTTGGTTTTTCCTTTTCGACTAAATCAATTAAATTGTCAATCTTACCTACTGCCTTTAAAGTGGTGATTTTGTTGCTTTCGTCAGCCACGCTTAAGCCACTGGAGTCGTATCCTCTGTATTCCAAACGCCTCAACCCCTCCAAAAGGAGAGGAGCGGCCTCTTTTTTTCCCAAATAACCGATAATTCCGCACATAAATTATTATTGAAACGTCTTTGTTAATTTTTTGACTTAATAGGGACAGGTTTCGGACTTTGTAAATCCGGCGGCGATGGCTTCCTGTTCAGTACAAAAGTATTTTTCCCCTTCATCAAAATTTATTTTCACCTGCTCATAATTGTAGCAGTCGGTAGTGAAATATATTTTGCCGTACGCTTTTAAAGATACGTTGCCCTTAATGACGCAATTCGAATCAAGTGGCTGGTCTCCCATTTTCTCTAGTTCCGCCTTATGCATTTCACTAAGGCAATCGGTCCACATTCCTTCTTTATTGGCCATCGCCTGTTCCTGGGACGCGGTAAACAAAGAAAAATACTTGTGGTCCGGCGCCATAGTCATCAGTTTCGCGTAGCCGTATCTTATTAGATAATTATTTACAAACGTACTGTCCGCAAGCCGGTTTCCGCTCGGTAAAATTACATAGCGGAGAAGCCGGCCGAAGGCGTCCGTGCCGGAAATGTCTTTTTCTAGTTTTACCTCTTGTCCCAAAACAAGCTCTTTCAAAGCCTCTTTTGCCTCTTGGTAATAACACTCGCCCTGTTCAGGAGCGTCAATGCCGATAAGGCGAACGCTGATTTCTCCGTTGACTTTTATGGTGTCGCCGTCAATGACTTCGGTGACGGTCACGAGTTCCGATTCCGTGTTAGACCAACCAGCTGGCGGATTTGACGGCCCTTGTTCTGGTTCTATTAAATTAAGGGCTGTTAACAAGGCGACGA